>JAZRWF010000065.1:0-67140 GCA_045599565.1 Lachnospiraceae bacterium | reverse complement strand
CTGGGTAGATAGAACCATAGCTGTCCACGATATAGATAACATCTACTGGGCTCTGTCCGAGCATATCAAGAGCTACCTTTACATCCTCCTCCTGAGCAGTAGAGATAGCCATGATGTTACAGCTTACCTCATAGCCCTTGTCATGTGCATCCTCGATCATCTCGATAGCACCTGGCATCTGGTGAAGATATGTAGCCACACGGATGAGATCTACAGGAGACTCAGCCTTTGGATGAACATCCTCTCTGAAGTTACAGCGACCCACATCGGTCATAACTGCGATCTTAAGATCAGTGTTATTGTCACCTACGACCTTTCTGATATCCTCATCGGTAGCAAACTTCCATGGTCCAAAATCCTTAGGATCGAACTGATTCTTATCAGCGCGATAGCCCATCTCCATATAGTCAACACCAGCCTTTACATTAGTCTGGTATAATGCCTTAACAAATTCATCGGTGAATCTAAAGCTGTTTACAAGACCGCCATCGCGAAGAGTAGCGTCTACCACCTTAATAGATTCTCTCACCTGCATTAACTTAGATACTTCTTTCATATTGCCTCCCGCCTCGTTATTCGAGCACCTTACTCGCCGCTTTAAAGCGCTAAAGCGGCACTCGTTTTATTATACACATATTGCATCATTTGTAAAGTATTTTCTGCCTTGCTCACATATTATTCTGCGAAATAATCTGACAAAAGTATTTTAGCCGCTTTATCTGCATCTTTTGAAATACACCATAAATCTGGTTCCCATCCACGAAAATCCTCAAATTCTCTATCCTCATAGAATAATTTCGATCCCCATACAACAGACATGCCAGTGTTAGGGAGCCAGTAATCTGTCACATTTCCACATAACCCACATCCCGCTGTATTAGATCCTATAGATACAGTATTATCAATACTTTGTGAATATAGATACCCCCATTCTCCTGACGAGCAGACATTCGAATCGATAAGAACTAAAATCGGTTTCTTATTATTAACCCAATTAGGAGTAAAGACATCTCTGGCATAACAGCCGTATTCAACCCTCTCACTTCCACTTCCAGAACCATTGGCCGTTTCATAGAGCTTACTTCTTTTCATAATAGCAGCATAGTTAATTCTAACCGGTGTACCACAAAGCTTATCAAGAAAGGCTTCTAGATTATTGGATGAGCCTCCCCCATTCCCACGAACATCAAATATTACTGCTTTACCAGATTTCGCTTCAACCCCAGTATCTGCAAAGTCTTTTTTATTATTAGAAGCATAGGTAGTATGCATAACATACGCTATGTCACCATTCAAATCACAACGCACTACATCATTTTCCGTTGTCTTTACCTGATCCTTATCAAAAATTATTGTTACATTCTTATTACCAGCTTCATTTTTTAACGTCATTTCACACGACTCTACAAACCTATTATCATCAATCCACTGAGTGGGCGCATAAAATATATTTCCTACAGAATCAACTGTTTTCTTTAGACTTACTACATCACTATCAAACGAATCAAAATACCATTTATCACCGTTTATCATTGAATAAAACTTGTCACCTTCTTTACCCAAACGGTATTGATATGAATAAAAATAATGATAAGACCTCACACTTGTAATCTCTTTTTTCCACATCGTTCCAAGGCTTAAATGATAATCATAAATAAACGCTAACTCCTCCGCTAATTTTTTACTTAAATCCGCTTCTGAAATCTTGCCACTTTTTGTATCAATCCACGCAAAAATATTATCCCTTGCTTTATCAAAGTTATCGGCGCCAAAATAATCATATGCGCCATAAGAAGCTCTAAGTGCTCTAAACAAAAGATCTACATCAGCCCTTGCACCTTCTATATCTGTTTGTCTTGTCGACGTTCTTTTACACATTAATTCAATTTCTTCATTAGTCAAAAGCTTGGCACTTTTAGGATCATCTTGTATTCTGCTATTATATGTATTAACATCAGACCTCCTAGTAGCAAATCTACTTTTATGCTGCGCATTGACCTCAGCAAGAATTGTTCTCAAATCCTCACTATAACCATCAGCAAAACCTAGTTGCTCGTTCTTCTGAACAGCATTTTTTTCAACTGCCTCGGCCAATGAGATATCGGCAATTGCAGCCTTTGGACTAAAGCTAGTGGATTTCAAATCAGCCTGTTTTTCTGACTCAGCTGCAATACTTCCACAAATATTTGCAAAACATTCATCTGCTTTACCCCACACATCCACAATGCTCTTTCCATCCAAAAAGATGTCACTGGAACCGTAAACTATAGAATTGTCTAGTTTTGCAAGTTCTTTGACAAATTCAGCAGCCTCCTCAGACAATTCCGTATCAATAATTAAATGCAGTCTTTGGTTCTTCCAATTAGGGTTTGATTTATAACATTCTAACCATTTATCATAATATGCTTTTGCTCCGAAATTAACCCCTCTCATACTAATAATTAAAAACTCATTATCTGCGAGCAGTCCACCCAAATCTGAGAAAAATCTCATTTCTTCATCTTCGTGTCCAGCCCCCATCTTATTTCCATCTTGTGAATAAGACGGTGCCATCAACTTTAGATTGCCAACTCCATTCACGACATCATATTCTAAACAATGTCCTGATATTAGTGCAGGATTCTTCAAAACATTCCATTTAACTTCAAATTGTTTCTCCTCACCGTTTTCGCTTATAAGATTAATATTTTTCGTGGTAATAATGTCATCCTTCGGAATCACAATCATAGGATTTACTGTAGCATCACAAGCTCCAGCACTCATTAAAACCATCTGATATTCATCGTCTGCTACAAACCATTTCTCGTCATCTATAATTGTGTAATATTGAAAATCTTCCTTCGTAAATGACATATTTCTAACTATACAATAATATGAATCTGCACTTCTATCTGACGCATAGGTATATCTAATCTCATCAGAAATATTCTTCAAATCATAATAGTAATTCATAGGTGTATTACTAGATTCCATTTTATCTTCAGGTTCACCTACATCTTCAGTCACTGCCACCTGGCTACCATTATTTGGTGTCTTGTTCACCTCTGGCTCTTCCACCTCTGGCTCTTCCACCACTGACACACTATTTCCGCAGCTAACAGCACCTAACATAATCATCACGCACACTATGGCTAATATTATTTTTTTCATCACTTTTACTCCCCACTCAAAATACTGACTATATCAATTTTCTCCATCACATCATCCACAAAGCCTTCCGCGTCGTTTCGAACAGTCTTCCAATCAAGAACCTCATATGAGTCCAGCCTCTCCTGTCCGCCCTCGAACAAATCTGACGTGAAGCTGTCCTTTCGGACTGTTCCGACAAAGTAAGCGTCGATTAGCTCAGTTTTGCCCTCCCATGCTTTTATATCATGAACCTTCACGTCAAAGCCATCGTTCACCCTTGAAAACATCAAATTTGCCGAAAACTCATAGACCTTGTCAATATTTGTATAGTAGGCTCCAGTGATGTCAAAATAATCATTGTATTCACCACTTCGCACCATACAAAGCTCGAATCTCTCGTCATCCGGCAGCTCCCAGTAAACCTTTGCCGCGCCGATGGATGTTCCATCTATCACCACCGAAAGTCCTTCCACCGCCTTAGATAGATCCATCTCGATTCGCCTGATATAACTTCTGCTCGTAAGGTACATATCCACGACCACATCATAATCAGGCTCCGACATGCCAAGAAGCTCCCAGATAAAATCTGCTGCACCCTTTGGAATGGTCACCCTGAATCCGTCAGAAGACTTTTTATCCCCGTCAAATGTTTTCGCGCCCAGCTCCTCTATGCCTACCTTGGATGCTAATTCTCCCAGATTTACCAGGTTTTCCTTAAACCAAATCGCATCCAAATCATGTGTTAAATCAGGTGCCTTTGCAAACAGATTTAATCCCGTCGGAAAGGCATAGCCAAAATCCTTGCTCAAAAATGGCACCTCTATATAGACTGTCTCATCCTTCGCAAATGTGTTCAGCTCGCCCACCTCAAAAGCCAGCAGCGAAAGCGTATTCGCATTAGCCATCTTCTTTTGTTCAAATGACCTTTTTACTGTGGCATCTAAATAAACTGACGACTTTGTTTTAGATGTGCTGTTCAAAACTGACGACTTTGTTTTAGATGTACTGTTCACACCCACATTTCCTGTGACCGATATGTCTGAGTTTAGATATTCACGGCAAAGCTCCATGATATCTATATCGTAGAGAAGATAGTTTTTATCCCTAAGCGTATGCGTCAGAATATGTAAAGATGACATAAAAAGTCTGCCCCTGGTATTTACTGACAAAAATGCATAGGCTCCTATGCACGCCGAAAGAATAAATCCAAGGCAGACACCAAGTATTATTTTTCCTATACTTTTCTTCTTAGTTTTCATTCAAAATTACACTAACAGCATTACAAGAGGAATAGTGATGACAGAAAGCAGTGTTGAAAGCAGCACTACATTTGCTGCCAGCTCCTGCTCCTTCTCATGTATCTCAGCCAGCGAGAGCACGATGGCTGCAGTAGGAACAGCTGATAAAACCAGAATACTCACCTTAAATGTATCGCTGAAGAATGGCATGAATTTCACTATTCCATACGCAAAAAGCGGATATACGATGAGCTTCATAAGGCAGGTTACATACGCAAATGGGCGGCTGATAAGATCCTTAAAATTAACTGCAGCCAGGCGCATTCCAAGCACTATCATGCAAATAGGCGTGGTCATTTTAGCGAACAGACCTACGCTGTCCATCACCACCTCTGGAAGCCTTGTGCCCGTAAGGTAAAGGGGCATAGCAGCTAAAATAGCTAGTGTGGTAGGGTTTAAAATCATAGACTTAACTGACATGTATTTTCTCTCGCCAGTTATCATGTAAACACCGATGGAGAATACGATGATATTCATACTCATGGTGTACACTGAGCTAAAAGCTGCCACCACAGGCTCACCTGGAAAGACAGCCGTTACAAGAGGAAGTCCAAGAAAGCCCACATTTCCCATAACAGAGCCTATCGCCAGAATTCTATACTTCGAAGCCTCGAGCTTCTTTCTTACAAATATGTAAATAATCCCAAAGAATACCGCTTGAAGCGCCAGTGATGTCAGAAAGAATGTTAACACATTTATATTATTCTCTCTCGTACAGGTCATGTTAAGGAATGAATTCATAACCATACATGGGCCGCAGACATATATAAGAAGCGTCGAGATCGATTTCGCATGCGCTGTCAGAGCTTTTTTCGATTTTATCATAAGAAGACCTACCAGAAGGTACGCCATCATAACTGCCACATTTTTAAGTACAATCAAAAAATACATCTTAAGTCTCCCTCGTTAATGCACACAACCTCGGCATTATAGCACTTTTGCACTTTCTTGTTAATAGTTTCTTTTACATTGGGTGTTCTCCTCCCTCCACGTCTTGGCTAGCGCTCACTCGTGGTCTTAATAACATAAGTAAATCCACAAGACCAAAAAGGCTGCCGTTTTGGTCTTGAAATGACATCTCACTAATTTAAGACCACAAACAAAGCGTTTTGTTCACAGTTTCTTCACAAATGACCAAAACAAGCCACTTTTTTGGTCTTGTAAGACGATCTACGAAATTGAGACCACGAGCCATCGCTAGTCAATATACTCTTCACGTATAATACTAAACCATCAGTTTAGTTGACAAAATTGACAACGCGTGTATAATAAATCTCACAAATTCATTTTGGGCTAGTAATGGTTTCGACAGGGATCATGAAGCGAAAGAAGCGAGTCCCATGCAATGGGTTAAATGGCAAAATTAAAATTAAACGCAAATAACGATTTTGCAATTGCAGCCTAATTAGGCTACTGCTCCCCCTAGGCACCTGCGCCTAGGATCAGGAGTATCATCCACGCAGGAAACGACGCAGTCTAAGCTTTGCAGCTGTGGGCGTATCATGAAGCTACTAAAGCCATAAGGGCGTGCACCCCCGTATGGTGGAGGAAATGTCAAAAGGTTCACTACACTCGTAGAAGGGTCGGGGATTGTTTTTTGGACATGGGTTCGACTCCCATCTAGTCCATAAATAAAAATGGCGTGTGATTTATCACACGCCATTTTTACTCTTCTCTTTTATCCTCTTAAGGAATGCGTACAAAAGATAATCCTTATTCTCCCCCATTGTCTTGCAGCCCACCAGCTGATTTCCGGATCTGGCACTCACTCTGGCTATGGTACAGTTAACCTTGACATGAAAGTCCTCGCCATCGATTATATCCTTAAATGAAATGACCACCTGCTGCGATGAAGGCTTATAAGAGGTAGGTGCATAGAATGAAACTCCTATATCACTGATATCATGAATAAGAGCCTCGAATTCATTTTCAGTTCCAACCTCATGAACGATTCCCTTTTTCTGAATAATAATTCTATCATGAGTTCGCCTGTCATCATGCTTCGATTCTGTGTTGAAGCTATAGGCTCTCAGACTATACACGGTTTTATTGTTTCTTTTTACGGTTTTTAGTTCAAGATTTCGCCATGATATGCGCTGCCCATTTGTCAAATCATCAGCGAACAGATTACATACCACTCCCTTGGTTTCCTGGGTAATGCTTATATCCAGTTCCTTGCCCTGGTGAATATAAGGCGACATATAAAGCGTATTTTCATCCTTATCCATAACCATGGAATAGAACTCTATTTTCTGTTCTCCCCAAATAAGCTGAATGATAGTGCTCTGATCTACAAGTAGCTCTGTTAATTTCATCGTGTAATCCCCCTATATCCAGCTGTCATCCTCTGAAAAAGCGACTGAAAGCAGCGCATCCATCTTAGCTACTTCCTCTTCGCCCTCTATGATTTCCTTTAAATCAGCTGTCTCTAGCAAATCCTCCAAAGACTCATCCGGACCTATCTCATAGCTGATATTCTGCTCGCACAAAGGGCATGCAGTCTTCTCCTTCGTATCCACAGACAGGAAGCGATAATTACACTCCCTGCACTCATAGAATCCACATTTTTTAGTTCCATCTTCCACGAAATACATATTGCTCTTTTTAAACCCTATCTACCTGAATCATCGCCATGCAAGCATCACCAAACTTTAATCGTATCAGTTCCTCCATCTTGGCCACCACTTCCTCAGCGGAAAGCTTCAGCGAATATGGTACGCACATGTCAAAGATAAATTTCTTCATAACATCCGAATTCAACACCCTGAAATCGTGAATCGTGATTCTCTCGTCTATAATGTGAGCCATAGCCTTTACATCAGCCTTCAGCCCGTCCACAAATGGATTCCCAACCTCCACCGGATCCATGTGGATAGTCGCAAGACATTTGAATTCCTCGGCTATCGCCCTCTCTAAATCATCTATCACATCGTGAAGCTCCACGATATTACCATCACTCGGAACCTCCGCATGTAGAGATATTATCATTCTTCCCGGACCATAGTCGTGTGCTATCAGATCATGAACGCCCACGATTCTCTCGCTGTATCCTATAGCAAACTGGGTAATCTTTTCAAGCTCCTCGACAGGCAGCATGGTCCCCATCAAATGATCCACATTCTCCTTAGCTGATGAAACACCCGCAAAAAAAACAAATATCGAAACAATAATGCCAGCCATGCCATCGAAATTAAATGAGCTAAACTGAGCTAAAATAGCTGATAGTAAGACAACACTTGTCACCACACAGTCAGAGATTGAATCTATAGCCACAGCTCGCAGGGTCGCCGAATCTATCGACCTTCCAACCGCACGGTTATAGTAGGCCATATATGCCTTCACCAGAATAGAGATAATAAGAATGCCTATAACCATGGGCGATGCGCTCACCTGGGAACCCTTTAACACCTTTATAACCGACTCCTTGAAAAGCTCAAAGCTCATCAAAAAAATCAAGGCCGAAACGATAAGTCCAGCCAGGTACTCTATCCTTCCATGTCCATAAGGATGCTTCTCATCTGCGCCGGCCTCCGAGCATTTGAAGCCAATAAGAGCCACCACGCTTCCACCGGCATCCGAAAGATTGTTAAACGCATCTGCCACGATGGAAATCGCACCGGAAAAAAGGCCTGCCAAAAGCTTAATCACAAACAAAATTATGTTTAAAAAAACTCCCAAAGAGCCGCACATTTTGCCGTACGCCAAACGCTTTGCCTCGCCAGACATATCTTCCTTTATGAAAAATAACGAAAGAATTCTTATCAAACTAATAAACCCCACAAACCTTCGCCAACGCAAACAAAATCAAAAGATGCACTGGATAAAACGCATAACAGCCATACTTAAACCACTTGCTCTTGATTCCTTGCTCACCCTTGTATAAAGCCAACGGAATCGCAGCAAATGCAGATGCCATCTCCACCTGTGCATTAAGATACAGCACCAGACTCGAAAACAGCGCACTGTAGACTCTTGAATGTCTGAGCGACCAGAACGCAAATATGCTGAGCACTCCGAAGAGTCCATAATCGCTTCGAATGAGCGTGGCCACAAGCGCTAAAATAATCCAGGTCGAATAGCCCAAGAACTTTCTGAGCTTTGGCTTCTCGGCCCACTTCTTATTATGCTTTATTATATCGCAGACTATCATGGCAAGAAGTCCCAAGACCAACGTAAAGCCTACATTCTGCTTGTCCATGCTCCATGCTCTTCCAAATATAAACAGGTCGTATGGAATCTCTGAAACTAAAGCGAATATTAAAAGACGCAGCAAATACTTCCACCTGCTTCTCGTCTTCATAAAGCCCTCAAAGATCATAAACGCGAAAAGCGGATATGCCAGCCTGCCAATAACTCGCAATACATAATACAGCCAGAAAAAGCCTGCTGCACCAGCAGTCTCGTTCATCCATCTCTGCAAAACCGGATCATCTAGCTTAGAGGTAACCGGCCAGCCGAGATGACTCGACATATATTTTCCCACGAAAATCACAGCCACGTGATCGATAAACATCGTCACCATGGCTATGATTTTAAGTGTACTCTCTGTTATTGATTTCTTATCGAAAAACTCTCTCATTTTGTCCTACTTAATGCAGCTTTTTATAGCATTTGAAACCACGATAGCTACTCTTGGATCAAATGCCTCTGGCAAGATAAACTCATCGCAAAGCTTGTCATCTGGCACAAGTGAAGCGATAGCATTGGCAGCAGCCAGCTTCATTTCCTCAGTGATCTGAGTAGCGCGACCCTCAAGTGCACCCTTGAAGATTCCAGGGAAAGCTACTACATTGTTTACCTGGTTAGGGAAGTCCGAGCGACCTGTTCCCACCACTCTAGCGCCAGCCTCCTTTGCCAAATCAGGCATAATTTCAGGGGTAGGGTTTGCCATAGCAAAGAGTATAGAATCCTTAGCCATAGAAGCCACCATCTCCTTCGATACGATGCCAGGAGCCGAAACGCCTACGAAAATATCAGCGCCCACCAAGGCATCCGCCAAAGTTCCCTTCTTGCGATCAAGGTTAGTAACCTCGCACATCTTCTCCTGCATCCAGTTTAAGCCCTCGTACTCAGGTCCGATGATACCGAAACGGTCACACATGGTGATATCCTTGAATCCATAGTTTAAAAGCATCTTTGTGATAGCCACGCCTGCAGAACCTGCACCATTTACTACTACCTTGCAGTTTTCCTTCTGCTTTCCTACCACCTTAAGCGCATTTATAATACCTGCTAAAACCACGATAGCAGTACCGTGCTGATCGTCATGGAAAACAGGAATGTCGAGCTCAGCCTTAAGTCTCTCCTCTACCTCGAAGCATCTAGGAGCAGAGATATCCTCCAGATTAATTCCGCCAAAGGTAGGCGCGATAGCCTTAACTGCGGCTACGATTTCGTCTACATTCTGAGTAGAAAGCACGATAGGAAATGCGTTTACTCCAGCAAATTCCTTGAATAGTACGCACTTTCCTTCCATAACAGGAAGACCTGCCAAAGGTCCGATATTTCCAAGACCAAGTACAGCCGAGCCATCTGATACTACAGCTACTGTGTTAGCCTTAAGTGTATAGTTATACGCTTCATCTGCATTTTCTGCGATCACGCGGCAAGGTGCGGCCACACCTGGTGTATAGGCAAGCGAAAGGTCCTCGCGGCTCTTTACTGGACTCTTAGAGGTAGTCTCTATTTTACCGTTCCACTGACGGTGTAAAAACAGCGCTGTTTCATCGATTGAATTTCCCATTTTAATCACTCCTATGAATTAAATATATCTTTTCTTTATAACTGTCTCGCAAAAATCACGGTTGTTCTTTGTGCTAGCAAAGAGGTTCAGGATGCTCTCCACCGCCTCCTCTGACTTCATGCCATTTATGCCCTTTCGCATGATTTCCACCGCCTCTAGCTCAGTCGAATCCAAAAGCAGATCCTCTCTTCTGGTGCCGGATGCTGTGATGTCCACTGCAGGGAAAACTCTCTTTTCTGAAAGCTTTCTATCGAGGATAAGCTCCATATTACCTGTGCCCTTAAATTCCTCGTACACCACATCGTCCATTCTCGAGCCTGTCTCCACGAGTGCGGTCGCAAGTATGGTAAGGCTTCCGCCCTCTCTCATATTTCTGGCTGCACCGAAGAATTTCTTAGGCGAGTGCAGCGCTGCAGGATCCAGACCACCTGACAATGTACGTCCAGATGGCGAAACCGTAAGGTTATACGCACGCGTAAGTCTAGTGATGGAATCCAAAAGAATGAGCACGTCCTTTTTAGCCTCTACCAGTCTCTTCGCACGCTCGATAGCCATCTCGGCCACGCGCTTGTGATGCTCTGGCGTCTCATCAAATGTAGAATCCACTACCTCCACATTCCTTCCAATGATTGCCTCTCTTATATCCGTAACCTCCTCAGGTCGCTCATCGATAAGCAGGATAATAAGATGCATATCAGGATGTGTGGTGGTAATCGACCTAGCCACCTCCTTCAGCAAGGTCGTCTTACCAGCCTTAGGCTGTGAAACGATCATACCACGCTGGCCTTTGCCGACGGGGCTGATAAGATCCACTATTCTCATCGCCACAGAGCAGCCTGGCTGCTCAAGCCTTATTCTCTCATTAGGGAAAATAGGGGTTAGCTTTTCAAAAAGAGGTCTTCTCATAGAAAGCTCTGGTGGCAAATCATTTATCGCATTTAAATTAGAAAGCGCAGCAAATTTATCGGTAGGATTATTAAACTTCTTCGTACCGCTGATTATATCGCCCTTTCTAAGACCAAATTTTCTTATCTGAGCATTGCTCACATATACATCTGTTGTGCCAGGCAGGTAGCCATCGCTTCTTATGAAGCCAAATCCATCTGGCATAACCTCGAGCACACCGGAAAACGGCATATCCTCAGACTTAGGTTTTTCCTCAGTCTTTGGCTTCTCTTCTGTCTTTGGCTTCTCCTCCACCTTTGGCTCCATGGCTGCTTTCTCTTTAGCTTCCTTATCATCCAGCGCCAGCATAGCATCGATAACCTCAGCCTTATTCATACCAGAAACAGACTTTATGCCCCTGCTCTTTGCCAAATCCTTCAGTACTGCTACAGATAAGCTCTCGTACTTCTCTCTCATTCACTTCTCCTTAATAATCGGGGGTTTTATAAAATATCTTAGAAATCAGATTTTCATTACTTTTTCTTCTGATGATAATACCATTATTGAACCGTGTTTTCAAGTACTCTACCAAGCGTTCTCCCTCCCTGAGTGCCCTTTCTATCCCCGACTCGTGGTCTCCCCTCCCTCCACGCTTCCTCTAGCCCTGACTCGTGGTCTTAATTTGCTACTTGGGCTCACAAGACCAAAAATCGCCTTTTTTTGCCTTTTTTTGGTCTTGTAGCGACAAATGCGATATTAAGACCAAAATTTCACTCAAAAATCTCAAAAACGGCCTGTTTTTGGTCATAAATCGCATGTTCAGGAAATTAAGACCAATCCCCAGGGATTACCACCACCTAAACGTAAGTAAACAACTAATAAAACGCCAGCCAACCAGGAATTGCGACCACCTAGCAAGTCAGCGAAAGCACCCAAACCCAATTACGCAAATCTCATTGGGAAGATTTTGGGACACATAAACTCTTAAGATAAATAGCATAAAGGAAAAAGAAATCAAAAAATCAACACAAAGGAGACCTAAAAACATGATAGCAGCCATTTTTATTCTTATTTTGCCAATAGTTATGCTTGCAGATTTTCTGCTTGGATAATCGATCTGGATAAAAAAAGCCCCAGTTCCAAAGAACTGGGGCTGACATACTTTCAATTAAGCAAGATTATACTTCTTATTGAACTTATCTACACGTCCTCTAGCCTGAGTAGCCTTCTGCTGACCGGTGTAGAATGGGTGGCACTTAGAGCAAATTTCTACGTGAATTGACTCCTTGGTGCTTCCGCAGGTCCAAGAGTTACCGCAGTTGCAAGTAACGGTTGCCTGATAGTAATCTGGATGGATATCCTTCTTCATGGCGAATCTCCTTTACGAATGATAAATATAATAAAAGCAAATAAGAAACAAAATCCCCCCTCGTTCAAAACTAAGGAAGAAACAGGTACCTCCCACTTGAAATCTGGACCAGGCCAGATTTCAGGGCAGCGGGCCCCTCCTTTGTTTCCATACTGTCATCCCGAAAACAGCCTTAATAATATAACATATATTTTTAATATATGCAAGGATTTTTCTAAAAGAATCCCCAAAAGTGAATTCCCAAAAACCAAGTCACTTATTTTACTCGTACTTCGCTATCTCATCCAGATACTTTGTAATCTCAATATGCTGTGGGCAGTTGCCTTCGCAGGCCTTACAGCCAAGGCATGCTGATGGCACATTGTGGCCATAGGTAATACGCGCCAGATAATTCTTAGACATATTTCCTGATACAGCAAAGTTATTATAAAGACCCATGAGCGATGGAATAGGCATTCCGATAGGACAAACCTCCATACAGTAGCCGCATCTGGTACAAGGAATGACATAGCCCTCGTTTATAATGTTTGCCACCTTTGCAAGCACCTGATTTTCCTCTTTAGTAAGTGGCTCGCAATCCTTCAAGGTATTAACATTATCCAATGCCTGCTCCATATTAGACATGCCTGAAAGCACCATCATAACACCCGGAAGACTCATACAGAACCTAAGTGCGTAGGTAGCAGGCGAATCATTCATGCCGTTTTCCTTGAGAAGTTCCATGGCAGCTTCCGGAAGATTAGCCAGTGTGCCGCCCTTTACAGGCTCCATTACCACGATAGGGACATTATGGTTTCTAGCCACCTCATAGCATGCACCAGACTGAACAGTGGCGCTGTCCCAGTCGAGGTAGTTAAGCTGAAGCTGAACAAATTCCATCTCAGGATGCTCAGTTAGGATTCTGTCCAAAACATCTGCAGAATCATGGAATGAGAAGCCCATATGCTTGATAAGCCCCTCCTCCTTTTTCTTTGCGACAAAGTCAAATGCGCCCCACTTTAAGCACTCCTCATAGCGCTGAAGATTCATCGCATGTAAAAGATAATAGTCAAAGTAGCCTGCACCAGTGCGCGAAAGCTGCTCCTCGAAAAACTTAGGATAATCCTCTGGCCCATGTACATGCATAATAGGCATCTTATCTGCCAGAGTAAAGCTGCTTCTATCATGGCGATCGACCACACAAGACTTCATAGCTCTCTCAGAAAATCCACCGTGATACATATACGCTGTGTCGAAATAAGTAAAACCAGCCTCCATAAAGGCATCAGCCATCTTGTTAACCTGCTCAAGGTCTATCTTAGTAGCATCCTCCTTGCTTAAAACAGGCAATCTCATAGCACCAAATCCAAAGTTCTTCATATCATTCCTCCCAAAAACTAGCAACTTGCACGCATCTCAAATCTCTCGCCAGCGACCTTTACATCTATAAAATAATAGGTGAGCGCCTCGCCCTTATGGCCTGTGACCTTAGCAGAGGACACCTCTACCTCGCCAGCACCATCTAAATCAAAGCGGACATCCCCTATCACAAACGATGAACAGTCCAAAACCTGCGGCTCCACTGCGCTGACAAACCTCTCCGTCACCTTTGACGCAGTACCTGCAGAAAACTCATCCAAAAGAATAAAGTCCTCGCCCTTAATTCCAATCCTTCGAACTAAAGAATCCAAAAGTCCCGCCTCATAAGCAGCGTGCATTTCGATTATAATATACCCATCCTCTAAAGTAAACTTAGAGGCTCGATAATCCACACCTGTACCCTGCTCGTGGCCATCCACTATAGGCACATTGTGTCCCAAAGATGAGTTATTTAAAATCGTATATCTCTTGTCCGTAAAATAATCCTTCGTATACTCGCCTGCGCCCATCTCACACAGGATCTGCCTTCCGCCATGCACCAGCATAAAGCTTCCGATATCATTATGATTGTGATTCTCGTCATTATTTCCGCCCTTCGCAGCAAATGAGAACACCTGCCCAGACTTCACATACCACTGTGCAGATGGCAGCAGATACTCCGACTCACCAGAAACCGACGAACCATCCAAAGCCTCCAAATCAGCAGCCTCAAGATATGCAACGCTTCTCTCATTCGTTAAATACCTATAGCAGTTATCCTCCATAAAGCCTCTGGCCAGCGAAGCATCCGGAAGCACCACACCCTCAAAATATGAAGAAAGCCAGCCCATCAGCCCTGTAAGATAGGATTCCTTCTCACCTCCATCAGAAAATGCTACAGATATACCGCCGTGCATATACATTTTTTGTGGAAACTTCGCTATTTCAGCCAGCTTTTCTATAGCCATAAGCTCCTGCCCTAAAGACACATATTCCAAAACATCAGATTTCAAAAGTTCATCCAAAAAGCCTATGAAATAGCTCATTCCATAGCCATAGTATCCAAGCCCTTCCGTGCAAGTGCCATCGTCCTCATAGCCACCTAAAAAGTACTTCATGGACTCAGCACACCTGGTCACCACAGATAAAAAATCAAAATCTATCTTTGGCTCGCTAGCACATACTTCCACCCCATCCGAAGCAAAAGTGATCTCAGCCTCTTTTATGTATTTCTCCATATAAATAGCAGCCAGTCCGACATTGCCTGCGCAGACAGCAGACCAGTTGCACCTGTCATACTCCCACCAGCTGTATGGCACCTTCGAAGAAAACTCATCCAAAATACGCAAACGAACAGCAGCAGCCATGCGCACACGAAGTTCAAAAGGCAGCACCGAAGAAAGCTTATACAAAAGCTCCGCCAGCGTTCCGCCCGTCTCTGCCGCGAACAAATCCACAGTCAGATTCATCTCTTCTGTTCCATATTTCTTAAAATCCACATGTGCAGGCAAAGCCCAGCATTTCTCGTCCAAAACAGCAGAAATCACCTCACACAGTCTTGAAACATAAAGATCATACTCAGGCAGATTTTCCCCATGTAAAGCCAGTATCGCATACACCGTCAAATACTTTCTCCTGCCAAAATACTGCCCCTCATATACAAGACGATTTCCAGTATCTCTGAATGCCACAAAATCTTCCTCTATTAAATCAGGAAGCTGCGTGTTTCTCAATTCTTTTTCTATTTCAATAATTTCATTCAATAATTTATTCATATAATATATCCCAACCACTATGTCATAGGCTTCGCATTCAACCTTATAACATTTTCTAACATAATTACTTCTAGTTTCCCAATTCACCCCTATCCAGAAGTAAAATAAAACCTAGACTACCCACGAAAAGCCGTGAATAATCTAGGAAAAACTATAAAACCCTATATCTACGCATCCAGCGCAAACTGTAAAATTCTAAGCACGCACGCCTGAAGCTCACCTAAGGTAATGCCATCTGGCTGTCCAAAGGTCTTAAGTCCATCGCGCTCAAACTTGTCAGAGCCTGGCATGTTAAGATCTACACCGGCGCGCAATCTAAAGCCAGTGTTTGTAAGACCTGGGAACTCCTTAGACTCACCCTGCTGTGTCCACCAGTCTGTGGTAATCATTCCCTCATAGCCCCACTCATTTCTAAGGATGGTGGTCACGAGATCATAATTATAATGAGCATATACGCCATTTATAAGATTATAGCTCGTCATGATCATGCGAGGAGAAGCCTCCTTCACCGATATCTCAAAGCCCTTTAAGTAAATCTCGCGAAGCGCTCTCTTTGAAACTCTTGAGTCGTGCTTATTTCGATTTACCTCCTGGTTATTACATGCGAAATGCTTAGGACATGCTGATACACCCTGACTCTGAATACCTGCGATAGCAGCCACAGACATCCAGCCTGTGAGGTATGGATCCTCTGAGAAGTACTCGAAGTTTCTTCCGCAGAGTGGGTTTCTCTGGATATTTATTCCAGGTCCAAGAAGTACTGCTGAGCCATAGTAGCTAACCTCCTTGCCCACATATTTATAAAGCTGCTTAACCATAGGCAGGTTAAATGATGAAGCCAGTGCTGTTCCGCAAGGAAGCATGGTCGAAACCTTAAGCACACGGATTCCGCTAGGACCATCAGTCGTAACCATCACTGGAATGCCGTATTTCTCGCGAAGCTCATCTGAAACAGCAGCAAATATCGACGTATTTCCTGGCACTCCGAGTGGACAGCTCATTCTTCCATCACCGTAGGTCATTGCCTCAAGCTGCTGCGGACTAAACTGTCCCACGAACTCCTCTATCGAAGCAGAGCCGCTCTTAACCTCTGACCAGTGAATAAATCTTCCTGGATTAGAAAGAGCCTGCGGCATATTCTCTAAGATACGTCCACGAAGGTCTGCTGATGACTCAGGTACATCCTCATATGTAAGGCCACCCTTGTTTACCATGCGCTTAAACGAGGTTCCCTTAGCCAGACCTAGTGCGTCATTGCATTGCTTTACAGCCACAGTCTCATCCACCTCGAGCGTACCTGCATGTACAAGATCTCGTACATTTAATCCTGCGAAGATGTGGTACTGACCAGCCTCTATCACGAAGCAGTCTGCATGTCCAGTCACGCCTGTGTCATCGTAGCTGGCCATATCTGTAGCGTCAAATGAGAGCATAACACTCTCAGCTTCGCCCGGCATGATATCTCCAGTCTTAGCAAAGTCAGAGAGTACTAAAGCAGGCTTTCCAAGCAGTCCCTGTGGAGCCGATGTGAAGCACATCACAGGAGTCTTTCCCTTTACCAAGCCTGTGTTGGTAACCTTCACGATGACTTCCACATTGTCAAGATCTATCGTAAAGTTCTCTATCTCATACTCAAAGGTCGTGTAGCTGAGTCCGTATCCAAATGGATATTTTACCTTGTCCTTCGCAAAGGTCTCGAAATATCTGTAGCCTACGTAGATATCCTCGGCGTAGTTATTATACTTTTCCCCGCCAAATGTAGGCGCTGAAGGATAGTCCTCATAGTTTAAAGCTATGGTGTTCGTAAGGCGTCCGCTAGGGTTTACCCTGCCGTACAAAACATCAGCCAAGCCCGCGCCTGTCTCCATTCCACCATGGAAGCCAAGAACAAGCGCTGAAATCTTATCCCCGTAGCGATCCATAAAGCTTACATCCATAAGATTTCCGGTGTCTAAGATAACGACCACCTTAGAGAACTCTGAGGTCACCTTGTCGAGCATATCTATTTCTATCTCAGTGAGGTAGAAGCTTCCGCCTGTAAGCACGCTCTCTCTGTCCTCACCTGCAGAACGTCCGATGACCACGAGCGCTGTATCACAGTTTCCTGCTGCATCCTTTACTGCATTTATATCCAGTGGCATCTCGCCGTAGGTGGTAGGCCACTGTCCCCAACCATACTTCTTAGGTGCATTGTGTGGGTCATCACACCACTGCTTATAGTAGTCGTAAAGCGGCTTGTAATACTTTGCTCCCACCAGTTCTAAGCCATCCATAAGCGAATGGCGATATGGTGAGCAAATGTCTCCGCCTGAGCCATAGCCCATGACAAAGTAGTTTATAGCGTGGCGGCCAAACACAGCCACCTGATTGTCTGTCTTTAATGGAAGCACACCATTATTCTCTAAGAGAACTACGCCCTCTGCAGCCGCCTGTCGGCAAAGTGCTGACACCTCTGGGTGAATGAGATCACCCACCATGATTCCACCGCCGAGCTCCTGTGCCAGTTCTGGTCCAAGAAGTCCCATGTACTCAGTAGGAGTAACCTCCACTACACCACCGTGACGCTTTTTAGTCAGGCCATAATCGAACTCAGAATCATCTAACACTCTAAACGAGGTAAAATCCTTTGTGATAAGAGGAAGATATCCCAGGTGATCTCTATATCTGTCAATGATGAGACAGTATGAGCCATCCTCGAGCTGATAAATCTCAGGTCCCTCTACGCCCTCGATATCAGATAAACCTGGCGCATATCTCTCCTCCCACTGACCCAAAAGATCAGTAGCATACTCCATCAGAATATGCTTCGTGGTCTCATCCTTTGAGAAGCGATAGTAGCCCTCACCCACCTCTATAATAGTGGTGTCTATCACATGATTTGCCTTTTCTATATAGAGCTGCGGCTCAGAAAATGTCACAAAATCCTTTGTGAATACACAGTAAATTCTGTGTCTTCTGTTCGCTCCGTCTCCTGTGTTGGAAGCAAAGAACACCATGTACTGCTCGCGCTTTTTATCCCATATAGCCTCTGGAGCCCAAAGGTTTCCAGCGTCTGCAAATGGAAGCTCATAAGGTGTCAGCTCTGTAAAGTTAGAAAGGTCTGTAGTCTTCCAGATAAGGAGCTTTTTAGAGCCGTGCTCCACAGCCTCTCCCCAGCCAGCGCCATTATAAATTTTAAGATCAGTACAAAGCAGGAAGAAGCCCTCACCATTCATATTTCTAACCATGAATGGGTCGCGAAGTCCGCCTGAATACGACTGACATGCATGTATCGGCTTTCCATCATAAAGGTCGTGCCAATGTAAACCATCGGTACTGACTGAGGCATACACCTGCTCCCCAAGCTCTGTATCCTCACCGGTAAAATGACTAAAATAATAGTATTTCATTTCCCCCTCCTTATAAAAATGAGCTAGCTAAGAAGCTCATATATTTCATTTCTGTCAAGTGAACCAACGCTTATCTCTTCCCCTGAAAGCATCTTGTCCGAAAGCTCCTTCTTTGACTCCTGAAGCTTTTGGATTTTCTCCTCTATGGTTCCCTTCGCTATAAGCTTATATACGGTCACCTTTTTCGTCTGACCTATGCGGTGCGCCCTGTCAGTGGCCTGATTCTGCGCCGCCACATTCCACCATGGGTCATAGTGCATGACGATATCCGCTCCCGTGAGATTCAAGCCCACGCCGCCGGCCTTTAACGATATTAAAAATACTGGCGTATCATCCTCGTTAAAGCGGTTCACCAGCTTTAAGCGCTCCTCCTTTTTAGTAGCACCCGTGATTTCATAAAATGCTACATCGCGCTCCTTAAGCTTTGCCTTTAGTATCTCTAACATGCTGGTAAACTGCGAGAATAAAAGCACCTTGTGTCCGCCGTCTATAGCTGTATCGAGTAGGTCCATCGCCAGCTCCACCTTCGCTGAGCCGCCCTCGTAGTTCTCAAAGCACAGTGCAGGGTCGCAGCAAATTTGACGGAGTCTCGTAAGCTGTGAAAGAATTTCAAGCTTCGAAGAATTCAGCTCCTTGTCATCCTTAGACTCTAAGGTATTCTTTATAAGCGCTACCTGTGCATCATATAAAGCCTGCTGTCTTTCACCCAAGGCTACACTTCTACTCTCCTCCAGCTTATCTGGAAGCTCCTTTAACACATCTCCCTTTAGTCGCCTTAGGATAAATGGCGATATCATCTTTTGAAGACGAAGTGTCGCTTCCTCATCAGAAAGCTTCACTATAGGCGTCTCAAACTCTGTTCTAAAGGTCTCATAGCCGTATAAGAAGCCTGGCATCAGATAATCGAATATACTCCAAAGCTCTGACAGCCTGTTCTCTATCGGTGTACCTGTGAGCGCCAGCTTGTGCTTAGCCTTTATTATTTTAACAGATTTCGCCGCAGCTGTGCTAGGATTTTTTATATACTGACCCTCATCTATCACCTGATAATTAAAGGTCATGTCCTCATAGAGGTCCACATCACGCTTTAAAAGGTCATAGCTCGTGATAACTACATCGAAATCTGTAGCCTTTGAAATCAAAAGGTCGCGGTCATTTTTCATTCCGCTTATGGTAAGCACCTTCATATCAGGTGCGAATCTGGCGAACTCATCCTGCCAGTTGAACACTAAGGATGCTGGACAAACTATCAGATCACAGCCCTCCTCGCCATCCTCCTTGGCGGCCTTTAGCGCTGTGATAGTCTGCAGTGTTTTGCCAAGACCCATATCATCAGCCAGTATTCCGCCCAAGCCATAGGATGCTAAGGTTCTAATCCATCTGTAGCCTTCTCGCTGGTATTTTCTAAGTGTATTCTTTAGCTCGGCAGGCACCTCGTAATCCGCATCTGCCACAGTCTTAAAGCTCTTGACCATGTTCTTAAAGTATTTGTCACGGTCAGAGTAAATCGCCTCATTTGCCTCCAAAAGCTTGTCCAGATAAAGCGTTCTGTACAGCGGCAAATGCATCTTGCCCTTTACAAACTCCTTCGGAGAAAGCTTAAGATTCTGGTACAAATCATACAGAGCTGCGACAGATTCATCCGAAAGATCCACCATCTCACCGCTCTTTAACCTGTGGTAGCGCTTCTTTGCCCTGTAGCTCTTTAATATATCAAGAAGCTCATCCCTGCTCACCTCATCAGTGTTTAGCTCGAGGTCTAAAAGACCAGATGAGATGGATACACCCATGGTGAACTTCATGTGTTTTATCACATTTAAGCTCTTGAAAGCATTGGTAGCCTGAACTACCCCAAGCTCCATGAACTCGTTTAATCCAGTGTGCAGAAGCTCATACACCCCGTCCTCATCGGTATTTGGAAGCACGAAGACCTTATGGTCTCTGTTATAGCCGCCCATGTATTTATATACTAAATCCAGTGCGCGCTCCTCCTGTCTGGTACTTCTGTAGGCTTCTATAGGATTCTTAATCACATGGTCTATTAAATTATGCTCATGGCTGCCATAATTTGCCTTCGCCTCCATGAGAATATTTCCATCTGCTGAATCAAAGCTGAAAATAAAGTTAGGCTTTGGCATAACATGCTCATTTATAAGCTCTGGATTCTCCTCGGTGATGTCCATATAATCGGACACCCCTGGCATAACCTCAGAATAAAAATCACTTAGCTGAGCTACGCCCACTGTGAAGCTCTTTTTCCTGCTGGCCCACAGATTCATGAAAGGTCTGAGTGAATCTACAGACTCCTTATCCAGTATGTTATAGCCGTTCTCATTTACCATATAGGCGTCAGAAACGCCGTTAAAAAACGATGGCAGCTTATAATCCACACTTACACCCACGAAATCATCACCGCTAAGCAGGGGTGCTATATTCATGGTTCCAGTGAACCTTGCCTGTCCTCGCTTTATGTTCGAGGTGTTCTTTTCGCCGGAATTCTTTACCGTCAGCTCTATACCTGATGAACCCATCAGCTCATAAAAATCGTCCAGTCTCCTTCCAAATAGGTCTACCTGAGATTTCTTCACTGACCTTTTATATGCACCGCCCTCGTAAAGTCGCCTCTGCAGCTCCTCCTCCTCTGACAGCACATTTAATATAAAATCATACCACTTCTTAGACTGCTCGCTTAGAGCACTCTTCTTACACTCTAAAGTAGCGGATGTTCCCTGAGCCAGGTCTCCTCCCTCCTCAAAGGCATCTCGCATCTCAAAAAGATTATTTACCTTATATAGCTTTTCTCTTCCGAGCTTAAAGGTGGCAAAGAGTCCCTTAACTGCATCATGCGTAAGCACAGGAATAAGCTCTATCGGCTTCTCCTCCTGCATAGTTCCGGCCTTGCTCTCATCAGCCTTAGGCGCTGACAGATAGGTGTAGGCTGAGATAATATTATCTCCTGCCCTGTCAGTCATATCTATGAGCGGCATGTCATTCAGATAATCTATAAGCGTATAAACCGCCGCCACAGACTTTCCGCAGCTGCAGTTTCCATAGTAATAATTATAATTCCTGCGGCATTCATTACATGAACATGCGACCTTATAAATCTCCTTGTCTGTAAAATACAAGGATACACGCATCTCAGGATCGTTTTTCGAGGATACTAAGGCTGTCGCATTTATCTCGCCGTCCGCGGCAGGAAGCATACTGTGATTTACTACATAAGGCTTATTATTGTCATAAATCACATCGCCCATTTTAAGCTGAGAAGCAGAAAAACCAAGGCCCTCCAAAAAGGCCTTGGTATTCCATGCGTTTCCTCGAGCGGCATTCTCTATCTTTTTATCGATACTGGCCGCATCTGATTCGTCATTGTTTAATTGTCCACCGATAATCTCGTAGTCCATAGTCTCCTAGCTACTACATCAGACCCTCGTACACATCCTTCAAAGCTGGATAAATGGTGCGATACTTCTGATATCTCTCTTCATATAAAGCGGTGAGCTTCTCATCTGGCTCTACCACATCTACGACTTTAATTATGGCCTTGGCTGCATCCTCCACTGAAGCGTACTCTCCACATGCCACAGCAGCCAGCATAGCGCCGCCAAGTGAAGGTCCCTCCTCAGACTCAAGGATTTCGAGCTTAAGACCTAAAATATTAGCTATCATCTTCTGCCAGAGTGGGCTCTTAGCGCCACCTCCGCAGATCTTCGAGGTCTCTATCTTAAGACCAAGTGATCTGGCTACCTCGAGTGAATCTCTAAGGCCAAATGCCACACCCTCGAGCACTGCCTGAATCATATCAGCACGTGAGGTATCCATAGTCATTCCGACAAATGTACCTCTTGCATCTGGGTTATTATATGGGCTTCTCTCACCCATAAGATATGGCAGGAAGTATACATGATTATGACCAAGCTCACCTATAGCTGCCTGCTCCTTAGCATACTCCTTTGACTGTAAAATCTCATCCATCCACCACTTATTGCAGCTGGCTGCGCTGAGCATGCAGCCCATGAGATGATACTCACCGTTTGAATCACAGAAGCTGTGAAGCGCATTATTTTTATCTACACCGAAGTTCTTAGATGAGATAAATACTGTGCCTGAGGTTCCGATAGAAAGATTACAGTGTCCATCTCCCACAGTGCCGGAAGCTACGGCTGCTGCTGCATTGTCTCCAGCACCTGCTGCCACCTTTACATCACTGCTAAAGCCAAGCTCTGCAGCCACCTCAGGGAGAAGTGTTCCTACGCACTCATAGCTTTCGAAAAGCTTAGGAAGCTGGCTCTCCTTCACCTTGCAGATTTCCATCATCTCCTTAGACCACTTGCGGTTCTTTACGTCTAAAAGAAGCATGCCTGATGCATCAGAAACATCTGTGCAGTGAACACCTGTGAGCTTATATGCAAGATAATCCTTTGGAAGCATTATCTTTTCAATCTTAGCGAAATTCTCTGGCTCCTTGTTGGCTACCCAAAGAATCTTAGGCGCAGTAAAGCCAGTGAATGAAATATTAGCTGTGTACTCAGAAAGCTTATCCTTTCCAATCACATTGTTAAGGTAATCGTTCTCCTCCTTTGTACGTGAATCGTTCCAAAGAAGTGCAGGACGAATTACATTGTCATCCTTGTCAAGTATTACAAGACCATGCATCTGTCCGCCGAAGCTTATGCCAGCTACCTTAGACTTATCACAGTCCTTTGTCAGCTCCTTAATACCCTCTAAGCTCTGCTCCCACCAATCCTCAGGCTTTTGCTCACTCCAGCCTGGATTTGGAAAATAAATAGGATACTCTCTGGTAACAGTGTTTATTACCTTACCCTTCTCATCCATCATGAGAAGCTTAACAGAACTGGTACCAAGATCTACGCCGATGTAATACATAATGAACTCCCTTCTTAATTAAGGCTTTATTCAGCCATTCTAACTCTAAGTCTTTCCAAGAAACTAGAATCAAGCAGCTTTACCATGCTGGTGGTGTTCGGCGACGCCGAGATAGTGATCTGACCCCCTACATTTAAGGTCTTTTTCTCCTCTCCGTCGAAGCACACAACTACCTGTTCATTGCCCAAAAGATTCCTGGACTTTAAAGTCACAGTCACTCTATCCTTTGGACCTAAGACTATAGGTCTTGAATTTAAGGTGTGAGGTCCTATCGGTGTCATAACGATACACTCGGCATCCGGTGCCACTATAGGTCCTCCCAGAGAAAGGTTATATGCAGTAGAGCCCGTAGGTGTGGAGAAAAGCAAACCATCGCAGTCATATCTGTAAAGATAGCTGCCATTTACCCATACCTCCAGATTTATAACCGAAAGTCCTCTCTCCGCCGATGTGATAACCACATCGTTAAGCGCATCCGCGTATGGCTCGTCACCTTCGTATCCGCATAGCATCATGCGTCGCTCTAACGAGTAATCATCGCTAAGAAGCTTATCAAGCCCAGCCTCTAAGCCCTCTGGCGTAATCTCGCAGAGATATCCAAGATGACCATAGTTTATACCGCATAGTGGAATATCCACTGCCGCGGTAAGTGCTGCTGCGCGAACCACTATACCGTCGCCCCCTATGGTGAGAACACATTCACATTCCTTTGGAATCTGAAGCGCATCACCGTCATTTATGGTAGCGTATGCCGCCTGTCCATCTATGACTGTGGCGATAGCACCCTTAGAACAAAGATAAGAAGCCACTCTGTCTACATATTCATCGTATGGAGCTTCTAGGCTCCTGGCTATTATAAAGAAATTTTTCATAGCACCTCATGACTGGCTGATACAATAGAAGCTATGTCATAGCTAAGGCTCTCGGCTCCCTTTTTTAGGTAACAAAGGTACTCTATGTTTCCCTCTGGTCCCTTAATCGGAGAAAATGAAAGTCCCAGCACTCCAAAGCCGATGCTCTGTGCGAACAAAAGCACAGACTCTATCACCTCTCTGTGAACCTGTGGATCTCTTACCACACCCTTCTTGCCCACCTTTTCCTTGCCAGCCTCGAACTGAGGCTTTATAAGGCAAACCATAGTGCCGTCTTCCTTAAGAAGCTCTATGGCAGTTGGAAGCACCTTTGTCAGGGAGATGAATGATACATCACAGCTGGCAAAATCCAAAAGCTCACCTATCTGCTCAGGAGTAACATAACGAATGTTAGTTTTTTCCATGCACACGACTCTCTCATCCTGCCTGAGCTTCCAGGCAAACTGCCCGTAGCCTACATCCACTGAGAAAACCTTTGCAGCATGATTCTGAAGCATACAGTCAGTAAACCCTCCTGTGGATGCTCCTATATCCATGCAGACCATGTCACTTAGATCGATATTAAATTCCTTCATAGCCTTTTCAAGCTTCAGCCCGCCTCGGCTCACGTAAGGCATCACCTCACCGTGCACCTCTATTAAGGCGGCCTCATCTATTTGGGCTCCTACCTTGTCCTCGCGGTTTCCATCCACGAATATCAGCCCCTCCATAATCATGGCTTTGGCCTTCTCCCTGGATGGAGCTAAACCTTTTTCAAATACAAGAACATCTAATCTTTGCTTCATAGTCTACACTCTGTCTATGTAATACTCTACTCGTAAATAATCATCTGATAATTCATTAAAACCATCAAATTCCACAAATCTGGCATTTATCAGAGCACAAGGCTCATTTTTCGCCAAATGTGCCTTGTAGCTTTCGTAAGCCTTTTCCATGCCAGCGCCCAAGCCCACGCAGCAGATAGCCCTCTTTCTATCCTCCACGGCAACTGGATGGATTAGCTCGCACTTTTTAAGCTCTAGCTCCTTAAAGTCTCCATCGCTATAAAGTGAGGTATTAGCTGCACCTCTAGGATATCTTATAGCTACCGGGCCGTCGTACACATTTATAGCCCAATCCAGCATTTTCCTAAGCTCTACATCGGTAGATGGAGCCAGCTCTATTATGCCGGGCATGGACTTTAAAAACTCTATGTCATATACACCCTGGTGCGTTTCCCCATCGCCAGACACATAGCCCGCTCTGTCTATGGCAAATACCACATGCAGCTTCTGCAGGCACACGTCCTCTAAAATCTGGTCATACGCCCTCTGTAAAAATGACGAATAAATAGCTACCACAGGTACCATACCGCCAGCAGCCAGCCCCGCAGCAAATGTCACTGCGTGCTCCTCAGCTATGCCCACATCGAAAAACCTGTCCTTAAATGATACAGAAAAATCACTAAGTCCAGTGCCTGATGTCATGGCAGCTGTTATGGCGCATACCTTTTCATTGCTTTTAGCTAACTCACAAAGGCTCCTTCCGAACACATCAGTCCAGGTAGTCACATAATTTCCCACTGGCAGCCCTGTCTTTATATCGAACTCTCCGACGCCATGGAACATGGCTGGGTTCGTCTCCGCCGGCATGTAACCCTTGCCCTTTTTAGTGATAACATGCACAATTACAGGACCTGGATAGCTGAAGGCCTCCTTGAACCTAGCCTTCATGGCAGTGATATCATGTCCATCCACTGGTCCAAGATACGTGATGCCCAGATCCTCAAACACCATATTCGTGATGCGAAGGCTCTTAAACAAATGCTTTATCTTTTGAATGAATCTGATAAGAGCATTTCCACCAGGAAGCTTAGCAAGTCTTGCCTTTGTCTTAGCCTTGGCTGCTGTGTATCTCTTAGATGTTCTAAGATGCTCTAGGTTATCAGACATGCCGCCCACATTCTTAGAGATACTCATCTCATTGTCATTTAAGACGATAAGAAGCGGGGTCGTAAGCTTCGCAGCATTGTTAAGTGCCTCGTATACCTGGCCTCCAGTTAAGGCTCCATCGCCTATCACCACAGCTATCTTCTCATCAGTTTTCTTTAAATCTCTTGCATAGGCCAACCCAAGAGCTGCCGAGATAGAGTTCGAGGCATGTCCAGAATTCCAAACATCCGCTTCGCTCTCCTCTCGCTTTGGAAAGCCTGCCATACCGCCAGCTTGTCTTAGCTTATCAAAGCCCTCTTTTCGACCAGTCAATAGCTTATGTGTATAGCACTGATGTCCCACGTCGAATACAAGCTTATCCTTGGGAAAATCCATGCAAAGATGAAGAGCCAATGTAAGCTCCACCGCACCCAGATTACTTCCCAGATGTCCGCCGGATTTGCTCACCTTTTCAAGCAAAAACTGTCTTATTTCCTCAGAGAGGGTCTTTAACTCCGCCTCGCCGAGAGCCCTTATATCACTTGATTTATTAATACTTTCAAGCAAGACTAGTTCTCCTTTAAATCAGAAAGTGAGCCGTCAGCCATGAGCTCCTTCACAGCCTTTTCAGTCTCAGACAGTATTCCCTGGCACTGCTTTATCTCGTCCATTCCCTTTTTGTATATCTCAAAAGCCTCCTCCAAGGGCAAATCCTTGTCCTCCAGCTTTTTTATCATGTTTTCAAGCTCTGTTAAGCCCTGTTCTAACGTATGGTCTGACATTTTATACTACCATCCTTCATTCTAAGATCAAATTCACCCGCTGCCTTCACCTTATCTACTGTATCCAAAGGCTTACCCTTCTCATCTGCCACATAGCCAAAGCCTCCTATAAGCTTATTCGCAGGGTTATCCGATATAAATCTTCCCACCACAGACTCTAGGCGATTCTTTGTCAACGCCAGCTTATGCAAAAATATATCCTCTATTCGATACATATCCTTAAGCCTTTGCTTTCTCTCCAAAAGCTTTTTTTCCAGAAGACTGTCGAAGCGCCCCTTCATACCACCTAGCTTCGTCTCATAAACCGCTAGCCTGCCCGCCGGTGAATGTCCCTTCACGCGCTCTGTCAAAGCTTTTAGCTTAAGCTCTTTTCTCTTTATTAAGTCTAGCATTTGACCAGACAGGTGCAGCTGCTTTTCATCCAACCCCTGTATCAGCGCTCCTGCGTCAAATGTAACGAACACTGCAGCCTCTGAAGGTGTAGCCGCACGCTTGTCTGCCACGAAGACACATATGGTATAATCCGGCTCATGACCCACAGAAGAAACTATGGGAGTGCTGCAGGCATATATAGCTCTCGCCAGCCCCTCATCATTAAAGCACCACAAGTCCTCCATGGAGCCACCGCCGCGTCCTATCACAAGAACATCAAAGCCCAGCTTATCCATCCGCTTTAGAGCCTCTGTCAAAGCCTTAGGCGCCTCTGCTCCCTGCACCAAAGAATTACAAAGCACTATCTCCACTGCAGGATTCCTTCGTCTTCCGACGTTTATAATATCATGTATCACTTCACCTGTGCGCGATGTGATGACACCCACTCGCCTTGGATACTGCGGCAGGGTCTTTTTATGTGCAGTGTCAAAAAGTCCCTCTGCACTTAGCTTTCTTTTTAGCTCCTCAAACTGCTGCATGAGGTCTCCCTCGCCCACAGCCTTCATGGAGCTGACCTTCATCTGATAGCGACCCATGCCGCCATACACATCCATCCTGCCCTTGCAGACTATCTCATCGCCATTCTTTGGAAGTGCCGTAAGCCTCATCGCGTCACTTTTCCACATAACGCAATTTAGGACATTAGTTCCCTCCTTTAGAGTGAAGTACAAATGTCCTGAAGCAGCCCTTGTAAAATTAGAAACCTCCCCGCTAACAGACAGGGAGGATAATAAAAAGTCCTCATTAATAAGACCGGATATATATTCGGTAAGCTTTGTTACAGAGTATACCTTCTCTGCCATTATAATAACCTCGCAAGCACACCATTCACAAAGGCAGCAGACTTATCTGTGCCGTACTCCTCAGCTATGCTGACAGCCTCTGACACGCAGGCTCCCTTAGGCATATCCTCGAACTTTGCCTCATAAAGAGCCAAATGAATAGCACAAAGATCAGCTCTGCCCATACGGCTAGCCTTCCAGCCTTCGATCTTTTCATCTATCAAAGCATCGAACTCTTTAGCATGCTGACATATAGCCTCAGCCTTAGCCTTAAGCTCGTCGGTTACCTCTGGATGCATGAGAATTTCCTCATAGCCATCCTGTGAGAAAAAGTTATCCATGGCCTTAGTTCTACCCTCTTCGTCATGGAATGTATTCTGAAAGACCAGCATAAAAACAAATACTCTGGCCTCATGTCTAGACAGTGCCATACGCCCTCCTACTGAGGCATAACTATAGAAACTACATGAATGTTAATAGCCGAAACCTTAAGGTCAGTCATAGTTTCTACAGCACTCTTAACCTTGTCCTGAATAACCCCACAAACCTTTGGAATCTCGTAGCCATAGTTAAATACTACATTTATATCGATAACTATGGTGTTGTCCTCGTTCTTATCGACCTTTACAGCCTTTAAAATCTTAGCAGGGTTTACCTTTACGATAGACTCCTTGTCAAGATTTCCAACCAAAGAAGATACTCCCTCAGCCTCTACTGCACCAAGTCCTATGATAGTGCAAATCACTTCCTCGCTAATCTTTATAGCGTTATTATCTTTTTCCTCTATTGTAAATATCTTTTCTTCAGCCATTTCTCCTCTGACCTCCTTTGATACTGTTTATTCTGTCAACTATACCATATAACACACTTATCTTCAAGTTTTACTAAACCATCATGAGAAATTATATGGTGTATTCTGATATACGTAGTAATTCAGCCAGTTCGTGTACAACGCATTCGCATGTGACCTCCACTGAAGCAGCGGCTTCTTCGAAGGGTCGTCATCTGGATAATAATTTATAGGCATCTTGATATCCATACCCTTGCCCAAATCGCGCTTGTACTCCTTGTCAAGAGTAAGGCGATCGTACTCAGGATGTCCGTTCACGAAAATGTTTTTTCCATCAGGAGTCATGCAAAGGAATACGCCTGCCTCCTCGCCCTCAGCTAAGACCATCAGCTCCTTGCAGGCCTTTATTCCCTCTGTCGGGACTCCTGTATGTCTTGAGTGTGGTGCATAGAATATGTCATCGAAGCCTCTTACCAAAGGCTCCTTTCTGTTCAAAACCTTATGTGGGAACACGCCGAATTTCTTCTCACTAAGCTGCTCCTTATTAATTCCAAAGCGATAGTAAAGACCTGCCTGTGAGCCCCAGCAAATGTGCAAAGTGCTGGTAACATGCGTGGTGGTCCAGTCCATTATCTCTGTGAGCTCACTCCAATAGTCCACTTCCTCAAAGGGCATATTTTCCACCGGCGCACCAGTTATAATAAAGCCGTCAAAATTCCTATTCTTCACATCGCTCCAGCTGATATAAAATTTGTCGAGATGGCTTTTAGCTGTGTTTTTACTCTCGTGACTCTCCACAGTTAAAAATGTAACATTTACCTGAAGAGGTGTGTTAGAAAGTGAACGAAGAAGCTGAAGCTCTGTGTCCTCCTTTAATGGCATAAGATTTAAAATAGCTATCTCAAGGGGTCTGATATCCTGACTTACAGCTCTTCCCTCGTCCATCACAAATATATTTTCTGACTCTAGCTCTGCTCTAGCTGGCAGATCATTTGATACTCTAATCGGCATATTATCACCATAACCTATCTATTATTTTTATTCCAAGGCTCTTAGCCTTTTCCAGCTTGCTTCCGGCTGCATCACCGGTCAAAAGATAATCCGTTTTCTTAGAAACAGAACCTGTGACCTTTCCACCGTTAGCCTCGATATATGCGGTAGCCTCCTGACGTGACATATCCGGCAGTGTGCCCGTTATACAAAAGGTCAGCCCCTCATATTTAGTACTTAAAAGCACTTCCTCATCAGCACTCACCTTCACGCCCGCACTCGACAGCCTATCTATTATATCACGCGTGCTGTCCATCGCAAAAAAGTTTTTCACAGCAGCAGCAGTTATCTCACCTACATCCTCCACATCCTTTAGGTCTTCGACACTAGCAGACATGATGGCATCGATACTCTTATAGTGCGAAATCAAAGACTTCGCGCCGCTCTTTCCCACTCCAGGTATTCCAAGCCCCGTGAGAAGCTGTCTTGGATCATTTTCCTTACTTGCCTCTATCAGAGCCAGCAGCTTATCCGTGTTTTTCTCTTTTCCTATGATTCCCTTTTCTATGAGCTCTTCGCGATAGTCCTTAAGACTGTAGAAATCAGCCACATCATTTAGGTAGCCCTCTGACACCAAAGCTTCGATTAATTTGTCGCCAAAGCCCTTTATATCCATCGCATCGCGGCTCACAAAATTTATAAGACCGGTGATTCTTCGGGCCGGACAGGTCGGATTCACACACTTTATATCAGCTGTCACGCTGCCCTCACTGACAAACCTAAAGGTCTTCTGCCCGCATACAGGACAGACCTCAGGTAGCTTAAATGTCTGGACTCCTACTGGTCGCTTTTCCTTTATGACAGCCTTTATTTTAGGAATAATCTCTCCGGATTTATATACTAAAACCGTATCGCCTATTCCTATATCCAGCTCATCTATAAAGTCCTGATTATGCAGAGTCGCACGACTTACCGAGGTTCCGCAAAGCCTTACTGGTGTAAATATAGCGGTCGGATTCACTCTTCCGGTTCGGCCTACAGTCAGCTCAATATCTAAAATAGTGGCTTCCTTTTCCTCAGGCGGATACTTATACGCCACCGCCCATCTAGGCACCTTGGCTGTAGCACCCATCGCCTCACGTATAGAGTACTGATCTATCTTTACCACCGCTCCATCTATGTCATAGCTAAGCTCACCGCGGCTGCTTCCGATGTGCTCGATAGCCTCCCAGACCTCGCTAAATTCGCTGCAGACCCTGTAGTCCTCTATAATAGAGATTCCTTCACTCTTTAAATACTCATAGCACTGTGAGTGCGATTCGAACTCTCTGCCCACAGACTCCTGAAGATTAAAGATAAAAAGCGAAAGCCCTCTCTCCTTTACCACCGCTGAGTCAAGCTGTCTTAAAGTACCTGCCGCACAGTTTCTCGGATTAGCAAATATCTTCTTTCCGAGCATTTCCTGTCTCTCATTCACTGCGTCAAAGTTCGCAAGCGACATGTAAACTTCGCCTCTGAGCTCTAAATATTCTGGCGCATTCTTAAGGCTTAAAACCACATCAGGTATAACCCTCGCATTTACCGTGACATCCTCGCCGAAGTTCACTCCGTCACCCCTGGTCTCAGCCATGGTAAGCTCGCCATTTTCATATCTAAGCGACATCGAAAGACCATCTATCTTACGCTCCACCACGAAACGTGCATCAGGAAACTGTGCCTTCACATCATTCACGAAGGACTCTACATCAGCCTTTGAAAACACATCCAAAAGACTTAGCATAGCATTTCTATGTGCCACAGCCACGCCGGCTTCCCTCTTTACAGTGCCGCCTACATGCTGGCTAGGTGAAGCATTCGTCACATACTCTGGATGCTCCTTTTCTATGGCACGAAGACGCTGCGTTAATTGGTCATACTCGAAATCTGTGATTTCCGGATCGTCAGCATTGTAATACCTGTCACTGTGATATTCAATTTGTTTTATTAAGTCCAAGTACTCGTCCATCTATCTCCCTATAGCTTCCTGGAGCTAAATCTCCCAGCTCTAAATCCATGATTCTAATGCGCTGCAAATCCGTCACATTATATCCAAAGGTATTGCACATACGTCTGATTTGGCGATTCAGCCCCTGCACCAGCACGATAGAAAAAGTGAATTTCGAGCACATCGACACCTTACACGGCGCCGTAGTTTTATCTAAATCCTTCAGGTAAACACCCTTAGACATTTTTTCTATAAAGCTCTCCGTCAAAGGCTTATCCACTCTCACCAGATATTCCTTCTCATGCCTGTTCGATGCCTTTGTCAGCTCATTAGCCAACTCACCATTATCCGTAAGAAGAATAAGTCCTCTGGAATTCAAATCCAGTCTGCCGACAGGATAAACTCTGGATTTATATCCTACCTTGCTCACTATATTATTTTTAACCTTTGGATCTGCGGTGCATTCCACTCCCTTAGGCTTATTGTAGGCCAGAATAACATAGTCATTCGTCCTGGCACTTACCCTTTTTCCTCTGAAGGTAATCTCCTCATCACCCGTGACCTGATCCCCCAGATTTGCCCTTTTACCAGATACAAAGACCAAGCCATCTAAAATGGCTTGGTCAGCTTGTCTTCTGGAGCAGACACCCGCGTCTGATAAAAACTTATTCAGTCTCACGTAGGTACCCTTATTTCTAAATATTATAATAAATCTGTTCTAATATATCCGGTATTCTTGCTGGTCTTAACCTTAGTCCAGCCGTTCGCATAAGACTCAACGATAGTAACCTTATCACCCTTTCGAACTGTCTCAAGATGATCTGAATCAGTTGAGCAATCCTTTCTTACCTTAAGCGAATCCATTACCATGTACTTCTCACCAGCAGTGAACTTGCTGACAGTGATAACTGTTTTATCGCTAGGGTCATTTGATGTCGCACCTGGTGTAGCCGCCTGATTCCAAAGATCCGAAGGACCATTAGTGCTGATGTACTGGCATGCTACATAGGCCTTTACACCTCCGAAGTCTATCTTATAGAACTCACCCTCCTGCGAATAAATCTTTACTTCCTTACCCTTTGTGAGAGTACCTATCTTAGTGGACTCAGAACTAGCCTCTCTTCTAACATATACAGAAGAGCCGCTAACCTTTCCCTTGTAGGCATTGTCCTCCTCTGCCTGGAGTCTGGCTTCCTCAGCGGCAGCCTCTGCTGCAGCGGCTTCTGCTGCCAGTCTCTCCTGCTCAGCATGCTCAGCCTCCATCTGTGCTATCAGATACTGTGTATTCCAATCTATAAATGCAGACTGAAGTGTCTCGTTTATAAGAGTAGCCAAAAGCGAATCTGCAGCTACTGCCTGATTATAAGCATCCTGCACCTCTGCCTGAAGTGCTAACACATCCCCCTCCTGCTCAAAGGTTACGATGAGCTGCTCCACATCAGGATCCATGGTTAAAATCTCATTAGTCTGGTTAAAGCTGCCATAGAGATTATTTATGAAGAGATTTCCATCTGTATCAGTCTCTACATAAAAGAAATCCAGACCCGGTGCCGGAGTATCTATACCCTTATAATGATACTCTATATACGCACTCACCAAATACGAACCCTCTGCAATACCAGGCTTAGTATAAAGCTTTAGTCCCTCAAGCGAAGAGATATATCCAGAATAAAACTGAATAAAGCTGGCCTCCTGATCTGTCACAGGGCTAGCCACCGCCTTTACAGCAGCCACATCACCAGCCGAATAAGCTGTATAATAGCTGTTAATCAGCACCTCCAGCTCTGGTGCTATCTTTTTAGAATACTTACCAAGTGTATTGGCCGAATTATTAGTATGGGATGAACCAGATGCTCTGGTTCCAAAAATCGCCAAAAGTACAATAGCGATAGCCACTACAGCGGCTATAATGCACCTTTGGTACTTTCTGATTATCTCCAAACGCATTTCCTCCATATTAAGTCAGCATAGTGGAATTATTTCCAACCTGTAGGTGACCGGATTCGAACCGGCGCTCTTCAGAGTCGGAGTCTGACGCATTATCCAGCTGTGCTACACCTACAAAATAGCTCAGGGCTTTATAGACCCTGAGCAAGTAAAAACATATAAAACTAACGAGCAGATGTGCTGGTCTGTCTTCCGATGATAAGAAATCTTCTGTCAGACTTACCAGAAATACAGGTAGAAAGAACTACCAGCTTATCGTCATCGTTCAAGGTGTCTACTAAAATAGTGGTTCCACTAGAATTCTTATTATCAAGTACTGACTTCCAGAAGTCATCTCTACCCTTCTTAGAAGATACCTCATAGTAGTAGTCGATACGATTATCACTGTAATTTACAGCAGCGATTACCTCGTAGTTAATGAACTGTGAAGTAGTTTCAACAGTAATGGTATTTCCCTTCTTAAGGAAGCTAGCATCATCATAGCTGTGAAGTGAACCAAACATGGTCTTATTCTTCATATTATGACCATAGATGATATTTACATAATCTGAGAAATCCTTCTTGTTACACTTATTTGTGTAAAGACATCCCGGATAACCCTGAGATCCATCCATATTTCTCATGAGATAGTAATCATTTACAGTATTCTGAAGGATAGGATAATCTACCTTAGTCTGTGGAACTGTAATCCATGCATACACATCCTTATTATTAGACTGCAATGCAGAGAAGTTATGCTTAGATGCTGATGTAACCACATTGGAAGCTGGATCCTGCTCTGGCTGCTGACCCTCTGGTGTCTGTCCTTCTGGAGTTTGTCCTTCTGGTGTCTGTCCTTCTGGATTATCTGTAATTATAGAAGGATCTATGTAAACCTCTGAACCCTGCGTAAACACATCAGTGCTAGAGCTACCTACATCAGTAGTAGTGACATCCTCTCTGAACTCATCGAACTTATGCTCCGCCTCTGTAAGCTCTGAATTAAAGCTGATAGCTCTAACTCCCAAAGCAATGGCTACTATACAAGCAATTACAACCACAATGCTTACAATCTTCTGCCAGATAGGCATTTCGCTAATCAGCTCTCCAAGTAAGCTAAACTTATTTTTCATCTTAATCTCCTTTTTAGGCATAGTTACGCTATGACATTTGGTAATATTATACCTTTTGATTTAATAATTGTCAACTATCTAGGAAAGTCTGTCATTTACAGCCAAAAACCTCACTATTTCAGAAGCTATTTCTGCTGGAGTTTTATCATCTGTCTCCACTGACATTTCACTGGCAGCCTCATAAAGCGCTCTTCGCTTTTCCATAAGAGCATTTATCTCCGCCTCCGACTTTCCAAGGAGAAGCGGACGACCCTTTCCACCAGCAGTTCTCTTAGCGACTGTGGATGCATTTGCTGTCAAAAGCACACACGTACCTGTCGTCTTCAGAAGTTCCCTATTATCCTCTCGAATCGGAACTCCTCCACCGCAGGATACTATATATCCACCAGTCTTCGCCACATTTTCTAAAAGCAAATGCTCCTGCTCTCTGAACCACGCCTCGCCCTTTGTGTCGAAAACCTCCTGTATGGAGCATCCAAAGGAGCGGACAAGAGCTTCATCCATCTCCATGACAGGAAGCGGCAAAAGCTTTGAAAGCTCAGCGGCTACGGTGCTTTTGCCGCAGCCCATAAAACCTAAAAGATAAATATTTTTCATTACAAATTCGTGGTACTTACCAATTTACCTACCACGTGGTATCTGTGATTTTCATCATTAATACATACAGAAAGTATAAGAAGCTTATCGTCTCCAGACACAGAAGCACCGTCTCTTACATGGTTTCTAGAGTCATTATTCTTATAACCCATAAGCTCCTTCCAATACGCATCACGTCCTGATTTACTTCTGACATCATACATGGAATCCACACGATATGCAGTGTACTTCACACAAGCAATAATCTTATAAGTCAAACGCTTAGTATCTGTATCTATATAAATAGTATCATGACTGTTAAAGAACTTCGAATCATCGAAGTAATGCAGTGTTCCAAACATGGTGATACCAGCATTTATATTGTTATCAGACCTCTTCATGTTATGACCATACATAATAGTCAGATAATCAGAATAATCCTTAGAGTTTATACCACCTCCGTTTACGTAGATAGATCCAGGCAAGTGGTTAGAAGGATTATGTACAGTTCCGCTAGAGTCTACATTTCTGGTGAGCCAATAATCAAGTGTAGACGAATAGTAAACTGGATAATCTACTAAAGTTCCTGGTACTGATATCCACGAATAAACATCCTTGTGGTTTCCAGGATTTTTATGAGTAGGATAAGAGCCGCCCTTTACAGAGTTATCTGCAGGCTTAGCTGAAGCCTCTGCCGTTGGGCTCGCTGAAGGCGCCGGGCTTCCTGATGCAGCTGGAGCAGCAGATGCACTTGCCTCCGGTGTAGGTGTCTCTGATGGTGAAGGAGAAGGACTAGGCTCCTCGGTCTTTCTGGCTGCTATCTTCTCAGCCTCCTTAGCTCTGGCCCCATCTCTCGCTTCAGCTACCTCTATGAGCTTTGCCTCTCTGGCTGCAGCTATCTGTTCTTCCTTAGACTGTGCCGCACCCACTGCACTTAGCTCATTTACTGCTGCCACCGCAGCCATGGCAGCCTCTGTCTCAGCCTCCATAGATGCCACTGCCTCAGCATACACTGCGGAAGTATCTTCAGAAACAGATGCCACACCCACGCCCATGGCCAGAACCGATGCTGCCAAAATAGCCGCACTTATAGCCTTCTTGCCCATAGACATAGCGATGAACATTTCCTTTAAAATCTTAAATTTCATACTAACCCTCTACGACCTCTAATATATCTTTAAGCTTTTTAATATCTATCTGCCCTGGTGCGCTGGCCTTTTGCCTGCTAGCAAAGGTGACATCACTGCCACTGAGAATGCAGCCTAGTCTTGAAACTACCCCCAGCTTACCCATACTCATAGTAATAATCCTTTGATCAGGATATTCTTCCTTGAATTCAGCAGACACCTTCATAAGCTTAAGAACATCCACCTCTGAGTTTGGCATAACTGCCAGCTTACACACATCAGCGCCTTTATCCCTCATCTCTTTAAGGATTCCATACATATCCTTCTTCTTAGGAGTTTCATTAAAATCATGATGAGAGGCAATTACCTTCACACCCTTTGACTTTATGCTTTTAATCAGGGATGCACTATCTTCAAAGAACTTAAGCTCCACATCTACGTATGTCACATAGGAAGATGCTGCTGCCACTGTAAGAATAGCTGCCACCTTTTCTGGCTCAAGACCTCCATTTCCACCCTGGCTTTTCGACCTATAGGTAAAAATAACGCCCGTTTCACCTACTATTTTTTTAAGTTCCTTCAGAGTGTCCACCACCTTAGCAGTGTCCTCTACATAATCTAAAAAATCTGCCCTCAGCTCCACTAAATCTGGTATAGCCTCTCTTACCGCTTTCGCTTCATCGAGCACTGCATTTTCCGTAGATTCAGTGATAGGCAAGCATATCTTCGTCTTCATAGCTCATCCTATATATTGATATTTTAACTAGCTTATATTATACTATTTCGCATATATATGCAAGAGAGGAATTATCCGTATGAATATTACCGGACACACCAGACTGGCATGCCTGCTTGGCTCTCCAGTAGAACATTCGAAATCTCCAGCCCTTCAGACAGGAAATTTCAAACAGGATGGCATAGACTGCGTGTACTTAGCTTTCGATGTTAAGCCAGAGCAGCTTGCCACAGCCGTGGAGTTTTTGAAGAATATAAATGCCGTAGGCTTTAATCTCACCATGCCACTTAAAGAGCATATCATTCCTTATCTGGATGAAATCAGTCCTGCTGCCAAGCTTTCACATTCCGTAAACACAGTTAAGATTATCGATGGAAAGCTATATGGTCACACGACAGACGGAATCGGCTTCACTGAATCAGTTCGCGAGGTCGGCTTTGATTTAACCGGCAGCACTATCACTGTTTTAGGTGCCGGCGGAGCAGCCAGCTCCATGATAGTAGAGACCGCACTCACATATAAGGGCGTGATAAACGTCTTCAAACGTCAGGGTCCGACCTTTGATACATATAAAGAATTCCTAGACAGGGTTTCGGCAGAATCCGGCGCTGTCATAAACCTTATAGACATGGCTGACACAGCTGCTTTAGGACGCGCCATCGCAGAGTCGTCTGTGGTCGTAAACGGCACGAATGTCGGCATGGGCGATGACACGAGATCCCTTGTGCCAGTAGAATTCTTGCGCCCTGGTCTCATCGTCATGGACGCAGTCTATAACCCGCTCGACACCACCCTTTTAAAGGATGCTGCCGCCGCCGGCTGCACCATCATCCACGGAGACCGCATGCTCTACCACCAGGGTGTAGCCGCATATAAGATTTGGAGTGAAGGGCTGCTATAGCCATTTATATCGACCTTTTTACTGGTATTTTCGCCTATCTCAGGTGGCATACCAGTGTTTTTTGCCTTCTTCGACTGTGGTTACTGGCTATGTCCCATGTCTTGGCTACTTTACCAGTAATTTCCCACCGCCTCCACCCCTGGTTACTGGCATAATCTCCACTTTGTGACCTCTTGCCAGTAATCCCAAAGCAGCCTAGACACAGTTTACTGGCACACCCCTATGCTCAGGCTACTTTACCAGTAATTTCCCACCGTCACCGCCCCTGGTTACTGGCATAATCTCCACTTTGTGACCCCTTGCCAGTAATCCTAAAGCAGCCTAGACATGGTTTACTGGCACACCACTATGCTCAGGCTGCCTTACCAGTAATCTCCCACCGTCACCGCCTCTGGTTACTGGCATAATCTCCACTTTGTGACCCCTTGCCAGTAATCATAAAAGCAGCCTAGGCACGGTTTACTGGCACCACCCTATGCTCAGGCTGCCTTACCAGTAATATCACTAATTAACACATTTCCTCTTGACACATCATCAATTCTGCTGTATTTTTCTACCAAGCGTATGTTTCAGAAAAAATCAATAACTTATGGTTTCTTTCTCGGGTTTTACCCAAATTCCCATTATTTAAATTTAACGCAAATATCTATTTAATGAAAGAGGATAATCTATGAATTCTTCCGGGATAGACAAAGAAATATCCGTACTATCGGAGCTACTCAGAGCCATCAACTCAACTCTATCAAAAAACATAACTGGAAATATTAACTGCTCAAGCAGCCATGGCACTTACCAATATCTCTTAGATGGCAAATACCTAAAAAAGAAAAACTGGGATATTGCGCGTCAGATTTGCGCAAGAGATTTTTATGCAGAAACTAAGCCCTTGTTAGAAGAACGATTAGAAGCTTTGCTTCAGCTAAAAGAATTATATAAAACAGATTGTATAAGTCAAACTCTAAATAAGCTTCCACCAGGCAGAAAAAAACTGTTAGAAGATATAATAATAACTAACAAACAAAAGGTAGAAAAATTCACGTCCATTCAGTATCATGGCAAAGCTTTCAATGAAAACGATACTACGGAATTCTTCACAGACAAAGGCGAACGCGTTCGATCTAAGGCGGAGATATTGATAGCAAATGAACTAAAAAGAAACAAAATCCCATATCACTACGAAATGCCATTGGAATTAACAATAAACAATAAATCTGTTACATTCTATCCAGATTTTACTGTAATGAAGCCATCTACCTGTGAAATAAAATACATTGAGCACATGGGACTTATGGATTCTATTACTTATGTACAAAAAAGTCTCAGCAAGCTGGATGTTTTCGAACGAAACGGTCTTTTTATCGGCGACGACATCATTCTTTTTCACGAAACCTACAGCTCCCCACTCAGCACAAAAACTGTAAACAGCTACATAAAAAAATACTTAATGTAAAAATCTCAGGAGCTTAGTTCTCCTGAGATTTTTTAGATTTCTTTATAAACATTATGATCAATAAGCTTCCGCTCACCAAAGCCATCAGAGCAGCCAAAAGCTGTGACACTGCTAAATTCGTGCCCCAAAGCTTTAGCTGGTCGGTACGAAGCCCTTCTATCAGGAATCGCCCTATACCATAGCCAAGAAAATATGTCAGCACAATCTGACCGTCAAATTTTTTCTTCTTCCTGGTGATGAGCATTATCACAAGAACACCGATATTCCAGACACTTTCATACAAGAATGTAGGATGCACACTGATGTACTTTACGCCATCTATGATTTCCACATTTTCAAGCATCTGGGTGGTAACATCATCCATAGATCTGATGGCATCCATAGGAAGCTGCATGCGAAACAGTCCTGATGAATACTGGCCAAAGGCCTCTCTGTTAAAAAAATTACCCCAGCGACCAGCTATCTGACCGATGGCTACACCGGGAAATGCGATATCCAGAAATGCAAACGGTGAAACCTTTTTAAGCTTGCTAACAACAATAGCTGTGATGGTGCCTGCGATTATGCCGCCGTAGATAGCCAGACCACCCTGACGGATATTTATGATGGAAAGCAAATCGCCCTTGTAATTATCCCAGGAGAATATAACATAATATGCTCTAGCTCCGATGACACCTAAAACCAAGGTGTAAATAATTATATCGAGCGCACTATCATCTGATATGCCTACACGCTTCGCCTCACGAAGAATAAATGTGACACCCAGAACCATGCCTATAGCGATTATGATTCCGTAGTAAGCTACAGAAAAATTACCTATGGAAACTATTTTACCTACATGCTCCAGCACGATGTGCAGACCAGGAAATATTATTTTTTCTGTCATGGCTATTACTGTGCGTCGTTAAATAGCTGGTAGATTTCGATCTTAAGTGCGTCGGTATCAGTCATGCCAACGAAGATACAGCCATACTCAAACATGCCATCTCCAAGCTCCTTCTTACGAACTACCTTAAAAATGGTATCAATAGTCTCCTTAGTCCAAATCTGAATTCTGGCATTAAAGCAGGTGTCTATTTCGAAATCGTTTGGAACGACAAATGCGAGACCAGACTTACTGATATTAGTAACCTGGGCCTCCATATATTTAACAGTAGTAGTGTTCGTGGTATCGATACGCTCAACCTCTACCTTTACAGACAAATCAAGACGTTTACTGCCTCTTTTTTCCTCCATGATTAACCTCCCAATCTTGGTAAAAAACTTTGTTTTTTCACTGAATTTGAAAGTGCATAAATTCCTTTTCATTATATCTGTTAAGCAGCCTAAAATCAAGCTTGATATACGCCTTATATTCATGTAAAATAACCATATCGAAGCCTGCTGGGACGCACGATATAACCTGTATTTTTGAACCTACATTTACTTTTAATGGAATTCCTATATCGCCATTTATGCTGTCGGGCCCCATTTTCTAAATCCCATTGGGTCAGGGGAAGGCTAATTAAATAGCTGCGGTGATCCACCTAGCTTAGCTAGGAGTCAAAAATCCAGGCCCGTCTTCTTGGCGGTTTCTTTTTTTGAGGTATTTTATGAAAACATCCGATTTTGATTATTTTTTACCTGAGGAGCTTATTGCACAGGACCCACTTTTGAAGAGAAGTGAATCCAGACTTATGGTATTAGACAAAGTGACCGGTGACATCAGTCATGAGCATTTTTTTAATGTAAAAGAACATTTGAAGCCAGGTGACTGCCTGGTTATTAATAATACAAAGGTTATTCCTGCCAGACTCATTGGAAGTCGTCCGCTTACCGGCGGCGCAGTAGAGGTTTTGCTTCTTAAGCGAATATCAGATAATCGTTGGGAGTGCCTTGTGAAGCCAGGACGTAAAATGCGCATCGGGTCAAAGGTTACATTTGGCGATGGGCTTTTAAATGGCGAAATTGTGGACGTTATCGAAGAGGGAAATCGCATTATAGAGTTTACATATGACGGTATTTTCGAGGAAATCTTAGATAAACTGGGAGAGATGCCTTTGCCGCCATATATCACACATAAGCTAGAGGATAAGAATCGATACCAGACGGTTTATGCTAAACACGAGGGTAGTGCAGCGGCTCCTACTGCGGGACTTCATTTTACAAATGAACTTTTGGCTGAAATTCGTGGAATGGGAGTGAATATCGCAGAGGTCACCTTACATGTGGGACTTGGAACCTTCAGACCAGTAAAAGCAGATGAAATAACAGATCATCACATGCACAGTGAGTATTATGAGATTTCTAAAGAGGCTGCTGATATGATAAATGCGACTAAAGCAAACGGTGGCAGGGTCATAAGTGTAGGTACGACCTCTACCAGAACGCTTGAGTCTGCAGCACTTTCTGATGGAACGATACCTGCGACCAGCGGATGGACTGAGATTTTCATATATCCAGGCTATAAGTTTAAGGCGATAGATGGACTTATTACGAATTTTCATCTGCCACAGTCGACACTTATCATGCTGGTGTCGGCCTTGGCTGGACGTGAGAATGTGCTCCACGCTTATGAGGTGGCTGTAGAAGAGAAATATCGCTTCTTCTCCTTTGGGGATGCGATGATGATAATATAACTACACCCTAACCTCCATGGTCGTCTTCAGCGGTTTCATGCCCATTTTTTCATAAAATGCACGGGCACCATCATTACCTGTCCAGACGTTGAGTGTCACATTATAGCAGCCGCTTTCACGCGCATAGTCCATGATATTATCGTAGATGAGAGAGGCCACACCCTGACGGCGCGCAGCACTGTCCACGCAGATGTCATCTATATAGATAGTCTTATATGGAATCAAATTTGTGCCTTCCTGCTGTGAAAGCACACAAAAGCCGTAGCCAAGCACCTTTGGCGCCTCGTCCACACATACAAACACGGGGCGGTTTTCGTCCTTAAGAAGCTCTGACAACTCATCTGCCGTATACTTTGTCTTATCATGTATAAAAATATCTGGTCTTATGTCAGCATGTACATTATTCACCTGAAGCAGCAGCTTCAGTATTCCATCTATATCAGCCTCATCGGCTCTTCTAACCATCATACCTATTTCCTCCTATACTCGCCATCGAACATTCCACCCGTGCTCGATACCACCATCTTATTTTCATCAAATGTCACTGTATAATTAGCGTCGAAATAGAAATTCCACTCTCCGTCGAAAATAGAAGTATAAACATCTAAGGTGTTGCCATTTTTTGGCGTAAACATAATATATAGTCCGTCGCTCATAAAAATAGTCCGTGCCCCATACTTCTTTCCGCTGTATTCACCCAAAATAGCTTCCGCCTTATTCTTTGCATCCGCTGATTTTTCACTATAATCTCCCGCACCTAAATCTGTAAGACAAGCGTAAGCATTTGACGCAGTATTATAGCTTCCCATCTCATACTGTATTTCGACCAGCTCCTTGAGACGCTCTACACCTTTTTGAAAAGTGTCCTCAAACCCATCCAAATCCTTTAATGCAAGCAGTGCTGAGCAAAGCCCGATTACATTATAGCCATCGGTGTCGTATGCAGACATTTCCAACAAGCCCTTAACTACATCCTCATTTATAACGTTTTCAGTGTTATTATCATAATATTCCTTAATCTGCGCCACATCCTCATACCAAAGAATCTGGTTCGCATAGTATTCTATCGCATAGTAATCCTTAATCTCTATTCTTCGCAGTATCTCCGCATAGATTTCCTCTGCCTCAGGAAGCATCGCCAACTGCTCTTCGGTGTACTTAGGTCCAACGCTTTCCTCCACCAAAGGCTCCTCAAAAGCTATTACTTCATCAGGCTGCGCCCCAGGTGCCACAGCCGAATCAGACTTTGAACCTCCTCTGAACAAATATGTAATTATCAAAACGACAGACATTACTATCGCCACTAAAAAAGTGACTAAAAATATGACATTTACTATTTTGTTTGCTGTCTCTTTTCTTTTATCTTCCATTCTCGCACACCCGCTCTTTAAATAACGCAGCCGTCATCCTAAAACAGCTGCGCATTTGATTAATCTATATAATATGTAGCTTTTCCCGCAGCCTTCGCATTGTACATAGAATCATCGGCTCTCTTGTACATTTCGATGAAATCATTCGAGTCAGCCTTTGGATTCGCAGCAAATTCAATCGTCGCACCTATAGACATCGTGGACTTTACTGCAAGTCTTGCTTCATCCACCATCCTATTATATGTACTCTGAAGGCTTTCACAGATTTCCTTGACCTTTTCTCTGTTTACAACGTCCTTTATGTAAACCATGAACTCATCGCCACCCAAACGACAGCCAAAGTTATATGTACCCGCCACATGCTTAATAACATCGGCAGTTATAGTGATAAGCATATCTCCATTATCGTGCCCCAGCTTATCGTTGACAGCCTTGAAATTATCTAGATCTATCATGATAAGAGTGCCTGTGCCGCCATTTTTCCTGTGCTTTAGATACAGCTCCTCGAAGTAAAATCTGTTGTAAAGTCCGGTCAGATAATCGGTATGCGCTGCCCTCTCCGCTGTATCCAAAGTCAGCAAATGCTCTGTCATATCCTTAGTGGTGAGCATATATCCGGTGATGTAGCCCTCCTGCATAAGCTCTGTACGCTTAACCTCAAAAATTCGCTCATTCGAGGTGATTTGGGTGTCGCTTCCTGAGATAAGTCCTGCCAAGAGCGGTACCTTTGACGCATTTGAACCCACTTTAAGGTCGCCTATGATCTGCTCCATGCTGGAATTATAGTACAAAATTTTGTACTTTCCATCCGTTACCATAACACCCTCGCCATAGGCATCGATAGCATTTTCTGCGGCCAGCTGAACAGAGTCGAAGAAACCATATTTCATAACCACACTCTGGATGAAATAAATGGAGCCAAATACTCCCAAGCACGAAACCTCATAGCCGCCTGTTATACCAGTCAGGCAAATAAGATATACAAGCCAAGGACACATCGTTCCTATGAGCATGTACTCGCCGCGCTTTTTAGTGAGTGCATCGCCGGTTCTCATAAGCTTTACACAGACCCAAAGCACATATAAACATACAGCAGCTGAGTAGGCCACGAACACATAGAAGCCCCACGCGTGCTCATATCCAATACGAGGAAATGGACCATCTGTAACTACATATCTTTTTGTATAAAACCAATGTCTGCTGTTGTCCGTCGCCACTAAAAAAATGATGAAAAGCCCTACATCCGCTATAAGTGCCTGTACAAAATGAGGTATCTCCTCTCCACCGAATTCACCGATGAAAATCACGAAGCCGTAGTAAACTAAAACCTCGCCTATATACTGCATAACTACGCCTGCATAGGCAATATCGAAGTTATTATATGCGATTTCCAGGAGAAAACCTGCCATGTACATAATGCCAGCCAACGACAGAACCATAACGGAGGTGACTGCCTTTGACGGCTTACATGACAAAAGTCTGAACGAAAACAATATCATTAATAGGAATGCCACTATATGCAAGCCTATGTAAAACAGTTGAATCTCGCCTCGCACTAAAAGCTGAAGCATAAATAGAATCATGAAATGTCCTGGATAGAACGCAAAGAAAAAATGCCTCTTCTTAAACGGATATTCACCCTTTTTGCCATTGTAAAGCTTAAGCAGCGGAAGTGCCAAAACAAAGCCGAGGAAGTACATCCACTGGTACCATCTCCAGTCTGCATAAGCAGGTGCAAAGTTATACACCTCATTCAGCTTTATCAAGACCACGGTCGAGCCTATAGTAAGAACTGTAAATAGGCTGACAAATGCCGCCTTCTGCTTAAAGCTCTTTCCATAATAGAAAACGAGCACTAGCAGAATCGGGTATATCGGCCAGCCGCCAATCAGCGCTGATATAATGATAAGGCACGCCAGTCCTGCATAGCGCAAAGGCTTCGCCAGATCCTTTTTCTCCATGACTGCTAAAGACAAAAGCGCCAAAAGCAGATCAAATATAAAGTTTTGCCTATAGCCATATTCGTGCCCGAAAAACAGGTAAAACGGAATGATAGAAATAGCAGCAAATGTCGCCATTCGCTCTATGTACCCCTTCACCGAGGAGGTCTTTTTATAGCCTTCCGCCACGAAAAAACACATGATAGGTATAGTAAGTCTTCCGATGACATGCATAATCTGCCCCTGCACGGAAAACATTTCCACAAAGCCCCACGCTGTGTGGTCCACCACCATGGCTAAAATCGCTATAAGCTTTAATTGATTGGCACTAAGCCCTTTCTTCATCCAAGCAGCTCCTATAATCTAGAGTACATCTTCGTAATTTCAAACACTTTCTTAGCCAGCTTCTTATCTGCCTCACCCTTTAACATTCTCCACTGCCAGTTTCCTGAAGCAGTGCCTGGTGTATTGATACGGTTATACTTGGAAAGACCAAGATAATCCTGCATCTGTGTAACGAACAAGTCAGCTACAGAGCTCATTCCACCACGGATAAGTCCCCAGTTAAAGCCCTCTTCCTTGCTGATTCCAAGGTATGCAGATGCATAAGACACATCTTCCTTGGAAGCATCCTCCGCCCATTCAAGAGCGGTAGCATTATCATGAGTTCCAGTGTAGCAAACGCAGTTTTTCTCATAGGTATGAGGCTGGAAATTGCTAGGCTCATGGCTGTCAAAGGCAAACTCTAACACCTTCATGCCAGGGAAGCCAGAGTCAGATAGCAGCTGCGCTACTGTAGGAGTGTGCTCACCCAAATCCTCTGCTATAAACTCGATAGGGGTCTCTCTAAACCAGCTCTTGAGAACACCGATGAGCTTCATACCAGGACCCTTCTTCCACTTTCCATTCTTAGCTGTCTTATCACCGTAAGGCACAGCCCAGTACTCGTCGAAGCCCCTGAAATGATCTATTCTTATTACGTCAAATACCTTTCTCGCGCCGTCAATACGACGAATCCACCAGCCGAAGCCATCTCTTTCCATGGCATCCCAGTCATAGAGCGGATTTCCCCAAAGCTGTCCATCCTCTGAGAAATAATCAGGTGGAACTCCCGAAACCTCCACTGGATAATTCTCCTCATCCAGCTTAAAGAACTGTGGTTCAGCCCAGACATCTGCTGAATCAAGAGCCACATATATAGGCAAATCTCCGATAATCTCAATCCCCTTCGTGCTGATGTAGCGCTTAAGCTTCTGCCACTGCATGAAGAACAGATACTGAATATATGTAAATAACTCCACATCTTCCTTGAGAAGAGTTCTGTACTTCTCGCAAGCCTCTGTCTTGTGAAGTCTTAAGTCCTTATCCTTCCACTCTGTCCAGGCTGCATCCTTATAATATCTCTTACATGCCATAAAAAGAGTATAGTTAGGAAGCCAGGTCTTATTTTCTTCTTCAAATGCCCTAACCTTCTCTCTGTCTCTATCCCAGCCCTTCGCCTTAGCCCTTTCCAAAATCTTAAACTTAGAGGTGTAGAGCTGACCATAGTCCACATATCTAGGCTCGGTTCCCCAGTTCTCAGCCTCCACATCCTTCTTCGTGATGAGTCCATCCTCTATCAAGAGGTCTAAATCTATAAAATATGGATTTCCAGCAAATGTAGAAAAACTCTGATAAGGTGAATCTCCATAGCTGGTAGGTCCCAGCGGCAGAATCTGCCAAAAATGCTGTCCTGCTGCATATAGCCAATCAACAAAATCGTACGCCGCCTGTCCAAATGTACCAATGCCGTAATTACTTGGCAAAGAGGATATAGGCATCAAAACTCCGCTTGATCTTCTCATAACAAACACTCCTAGATAATGTATAATACAGCCTTACATTCTACCACATCTGTCCCTAATTGCCAACACCTTTATCTCCCCAGCCCTGACTAGTGGTTTTCTCTCCCCACTACGCTTTCTCTATCCTATACATATCTCCCTAGCCCTGACTCGTGGTCTTAATAAGCCACTTGAGCTCTCAAGACCAAAAATCGACGATTTTCGCCATTTTTTGGTCTTGTAGCGACAAATGTGATATTAAGACCAAAACTTCACAGAATTTTCACAGATATGACTAATTTTTGGTCATATTTGGGGTGTACAGGAAATTAAGACCAATTTTTGCGCAGCATAGGGCGACAGGGAGATCTGGTAATGGTTGTTTCAGACATTATCCAGGGTATCGTAGATTATGTTTAAATGTCTATTCTAGCAGTTTTCCTATCAAGTCCAGCTTCTCCAGCGGAATCTGGTTATAATACAAAAGAAAATAGCCCTTTTCCCCAGTGGAAAGCTCTGGAATATACTTTAAAATAAAGCCCAGGCTTTTAGCTACGTCACAGTAATACTGCGGCGTATTTTTTTGCGTCAAATTCAGTGACACAGGCAAGGATATACCGGATGCCTTGGCGTTCTCTTCCTCGGAGGATATACCTTTAATATTAAGCTCATTTATACGGATAAGCTTTTTAGTATACAGTTTCCTCTTATTTCTGATGGCAGAGTAATAAAAGCCCTTTTGCATGAAAAGTGCCAGGGTGAGCTGCTCTGTCTTCGAGCAGGTCTGGGTGACCTTGTCCAAAACGGCTGCCAGATGCTTTTTTAATTCATCAGGCAATACCATGTAGCTAATCTTTATAGCCGGAAACAGCGTGGAACTGAAGCTTCCTAAATATATTACATGACTGCCAGCTTCATCTAAGGACTTCAGCGCAGGCAGCGGCTTTCCTAAGTATCTAAGCTCAGAGTTATAATCATCTTCTATGATATATGAATGGTTTGAAACAGCCCATTTTAAAAGCTCATAGCGTCTGGATGCAGGCATGACTACACCAGTAGGAAACTGATTCGATGGGCTGACATAGCATGCACATGGGAAATTCGTAGGGAGTTTTTCTATCTGAATTCCGTCGTTTGAAAGCGGAATGTCTGCTATGGTAAAGCCAGTTTGACTAAAGCTGTGTCTGACCGGGGCGTAACATGGAGTTTCCATGGCGACAAGTCCGATGCCCGCTGACTTTAGTATTTTTCCAAGGATGCCTGCTATCTGCGTCGTTCCAGCAGCTATTACTATGTTTTCTTTTCCAGCTAAAAGACCTCTTGAATGTAAGAGATACTCTGAAATCTCGTGTCGAAGTGCTGCTTCACCCTGAGGATGTGCCTCCGATAAAAGCTGGTGACTTTCATCATTTATCACCTCAGCGAGGCACTTTTTCCATTTTGTGAAATCAAAGGTAAGGGGGTCATAGAGCAGCTGTGAATCGTCTTTTGTATTCTTTGTGTCCAGAATTCTTTCTGCAGATATGGAAGGATAAGCATTCTGCAGGATACAAAAGTAGCCTGAGCCTGCCCTACTTTCGATATAGCCCTCATCTAAAAGCTGATTATATGCAGAGTTTATGGTAGTGACAGAGACTCCTAATTCACTGGCTAAGTTTCGAACTGATGGCAGCTTTTCCTTATAGGAGATCTGACCAGTGGTCATCTGGGTTTTAAAGGCTGTGTATAACTGTTCGTATAGATTATGAGTTTGACTGTTATTGAAATCTAAGCTAATCGGCTTCATTTGTGTTAAATCCTTATAACTGTATATCATCAAATGCTTATTATTGCATATTTATATGATAACAGTTAATAGGTATTATATCAATCATGAATTAACAAAGGAGGTAGAAATGTCTTACAATAGAATACTTACGATTCAGGATATTTCCTGCATGGGACAGTGCTCGCTGACAGTGGCACTACCTATCATTTCAGCCTGTGGACAGGAATGTGTCATTCTGCCAAGTGCGGTACTTTCAACACACACTGGCGGATTTAAGAATATGACCTTCCGTGACCTGACAGATGATATGCCTGATATTAAAAGGCATTGGCTTTCGGAGGGAATTACATTTGACGCGGCATACACAGGGTACCTCGGAAGCATAAAGCAGATAGATTATGTGGCAGCATTTTTCGAGGAAACCTTAAAACCAGATGCGGTTAAAATCGTGGACCCAGCGATGGCGGACCACGGAAAACTCTACTCCATATTCGACATGGAATATGTAAAGGCGATGTCCACGCTTTGTAAAAAAGCTGACATCATTTTGCCAAATATCACCGAAGCATCGCTGATGTGCGGGATAGAATATAAGACTTCTTATGACGAGGCCTATATCGAAAAGCTCTGTAAAAAGCTGCATGAAATGGGTATGAAGACCATCGTGCTCACTGGAGTTTCCTATGATGAGGCGACCACGGGCGTGCTGATTTCCGAACCTGATGACAAGAGCACTTATGTGAAGCATAAGAAGCTATCGAAGAATTCACACGGCACCGGAGACATATTTGCCTCGGCCATGACCGGAGCGTACATGGCGGGAAAGACTTTGGCGGAGGCTGTCAGAATCGCTTCTGATTATGTGGTTTCATGTATGGATGCGACATTTGACGACGAGAGCCACTGGTATGGAGTAAAGTTCGAGACTAAGCTAAAGGATTTGGTCTTAGCACTTAACTGATAAATGTAAACAAGGACTTGAAAAGAGAGAAGAAAGGAGAATACGGGTACTCCCCACTTGAAAACTGGACCAGGCCAGTTTTCATAGTGAGTGGGTCCCCCCTCGTATTAAACATGAAAAACGAAAAAGTTTACAAAATTGCACTTGTAGGATTGTTTGCGGCACTCAGCTATGTGGTGTTCACATTTTTGCAGATAAAGATTTCGCTGCCAGGTGGCGATGCGACCTCGATTCACTTAGGAAACGCTGTGTGCGTGCTCGGAGCGCTGCTTCTGGGCGGACTGTACGGCGGACTTGGCGGAGCTATCGGCATGACCATCGGAGATTTATTCGATCCAGTGTATGTCGTGTATGCACCTAAGACCTTTGTGCTTAAGCTTTGCATCGGACTTATCACCGGCCTCGTAGCACACAAGCTCGGTCACATTTCAAAGGAGACTGACAATAAAAAGGTGCTTTGCTGGATCATCGCGGCCGCTGTAGCAGGACTTCTTTTCAATGTAATCTTCGACCCAATCGTGGGATATTTCTATAAGCTCATCATCATCGGAAAGCCAGCTGCTGAGCTCACTCTCGCATGGAATGTGGCTGCCACCTCGATAAATGCGGTGACCTCGACCATCGTGTCTGTGGCTGTTTACATGGCGCTTCGCCCAGCACTTAAGAAGGCAGGACTGTTCCTTCAGGTAAAGTAATGCTTGACAACAAATGCGGTTTCTTCGTAAAATACGAAGTAACCGCTATTTTTATGCGACATTTGCAGGGATTTATAGCCAAAAGAAAGGAGCAGTCTATGACTATTTCTTCACTTAATAATACGAATAATATCTATGCACAGCTTTCTTCTGGAAAGAGAATTAATAAGGCGGCTGACGACGCGGCAGGCTCTGCTATCGTCCAGAAGCTTAATGCTCAGACTGGTGGGCTAGACCAAGGAAGTAAGAATATAGCATCTGGCATAGATGCAGTTAAGATAGCAGACGGTGCACTTTCTACTGTGGCAGACAGCCTAAATCGCATAAATGAGCTTTCTATTCAGGCGTCTAATGGTCTTATGTCTGCGTCTGACAAGGCCAGCATTCAGCAGGAAATCGATGGTCTTATTCAGGGAATAGATCAGATCGGAGCTTCTACGAAGTATAATGAAACCTATCTTTTAGATGGTTCGGCAGGTGATATTCATATCGCTGCTAATCCAGACGGAAGCGGTCCTAATATCGCTATGCAGTCTTCGCTTTCAGAAAGTCTTGGCATTTCTGGTTATAATGTGACCGGAGATTTCGATATGTCGAAGATTTCTGATGCGCTTAGCATGGTGTCTAAGCAGCGCTCTAGCTATGGAGCATCACAGAATGGTCTTGAGTATTCATTTGCTCAGAACCAGATTACCAGAGAAAATGTTATGGCATCTTCCTCTAGATTAGAAGATCTCGATTTCGCCAAAGGTGTGACTGAGCAGCAAAAGAAGCAGCTTTTGAACACCATCGCTATCCAAATGCAAAAGAAAAAGCAGGAGGATGAAGCCCAAAGACACCTGGGACTTCTTCAGTAGGTAGAATAAAATCATTCCCCGTGGCATGATAGTGGTATTCCACTCTCATGACCACGTTTTTTTTAGGAGATTCTTTATGAATAATACAGATGCTAGGACGGCTCAATTCAACAAAATGACTCAGACACCCATTGGAAAGCTAGTTATAATGCTGGGTATTCCAACTACCATCAGTATGCTTATCACCACCATTTACAATCTAGCTGACACCTACTTCGTTTCACAGCTTGGCACCTCTGCCAGCGGAGCTGTAGGTGTAGTTTTTTCGCTTATGTCTGTTATCCAGGCCTTTGGCTTCATGTATGGGCAGGGTGCCGGTTCTATCATTTCCAGGCAGCTCGGCGCTGGAAAAGTGGATGAAGCTAAAAGGACATCCTCATTAGCCTTCGCTACAGCACTGGTGACTGGTGTGATTCTGGCCGTTCTTGGCAATATTTTCGTAGATCCATTGGTCAGGCTTCTTGGCAGCACGGAGACCATTTTGCCATACGCTCGCGTCTATGCGAGATGTGTCTTAGCTGCGGCGCCTTTTATGATGGGATCAAATGTACTAAATAACATTCTGCGCTACGAAGGCAGAGCTGCATTTGCTATGGTGGGGCTTGGATTGGGCGGTATATTAAATACCATCGGTGATCCGCTTCTTATAGATCTGGCTGACCTCGGTGTTTTGGGAGCTGGACTAAGCACTGCTATATCTCAGTTCGTGGCTTTTTCCATTCTGCTGTATATGTTCATTACTAAGGCGCAGAGCAGATTTTCTATTAAGCTGCTGTCTTTCAATGCGCCGCTTTTATTCGACATTTGTGCGACTGGATTTCCAAGTCTTCTGCGTCAAAGTATGCAGTCTATCTCAGGCATGTTCTTAAACAATACTGCAGCTGCATTGGGCGGAGATGCCGCTGTGGCAGCCATGTCCATCGTGGGAAGAATAAATTTCTTCTGCTTCGCAGTAGGTCTTGGTCTAGGACAGGGCTTTCAGCCTGTGTCTGCGTTTAACTTTGGCGCGAAAAAATATGACAGAGTTCGAAAATCGTATATGTTTACATGGGCTGCCAGCCAGGTAATACTTACGATAGCCGCTGCTGTCTGTCTGATTTTCTCAGGTGATTTGGTAGCTTTGTTTAGAGACGATCCAGAGGTTATTCTCATAGGAACTCTTGCGCTTCGCCTCTCTTTAGTGGCAGTGCTGGCACTGCCATTCCAGGTCTGCACGAATATGCTTCTTCAGTCCACTGGACAGCGCGCGGCTGCTTCGTTTTTGTCTATATTAAAGAATGGGCTGTTCTTCATTCCGCTACTTTTGATTCTTTCGTCTGCTTTTGGAATTCTGGGAGTTCAGGTGTCTCAGCCGATAGCAGATGTTCTGACATCTGCAGCATCTATTCCTTTTGCAATTTCTTTTATGAGGAAGCTAAATGTAATGGAGGCGGATGGTTTGGAGTAGTGTCTAAAAACCCCAGGGCAGCGCAGCTGCCCTGGGGTTAATAAACACAGAAATCAAAACTATATCTTAGCGACATCCACTAAGGTGAATTCATTGGTCGCACTCTCTAAAGAGGTAGCCAGCGCATTTGCGGTATCCATCGCGGTTATGCAGTGAATTCCGGTCTCGATCGCATTTCGACGAATCAGGAAGCCATCTCTAGTCTTATCACCGTGACCCTGAGTAGGGGTGTCGATGACGAGGTCGATCTTGTGACCCAAAATCAAATCCATTACGTTAGGCGACTCCTGCGTGATCTTATTTATGCGACGCGCATCCACTCCGCCCTCCTGCAGATACTTCGCAGTCGAACGAGTAGCGTAGATGATGTAACCCAGCTTTGCGAAGCGCTTTGCGACCTCGAGAGCCTCTGGCTTGTCGGCATCCTTTACCGTGATAATCATCTGCTTATGCTTTGGCAATATTACGCCTGCACCGAGGAACGCCTTATACAATGCCTCGTCAAAGGTCTTCGCTATTCCAAGGCACTCACCTGTGGACTTCATCTCTGGTCCGAGCGAAATCTCGGCACCGCGAAGCTTCTCAAATGAGAATACAGGCATCTTTATAGCCACATAATCTGCTGTAGGTGCAAGTCCTGGCTCATATCCCAGACCCTTAATAGTATTTCCAAGTATAACCTTGGCTGCCAGCTCTACGATTGGGATGCCCGTAACCTTTGAAATATAAGGAACTGTACGTGAAGATCTTGGGTTAACCTCGATAACATACACGTCATCTCCCATCGCTATGAACTGAATATTTATCATTCCAAGCACGTGAAGCGCTACAGCCAGCCTCTTTGTGTACTCGACCAGCTTCTCCTTTACGGTGTCGCTTATGGTGTGCGCTGGGTATACTGAGATAGAGTCACCTGAGTGAACACCGGTGCGCTCGATGTGCTCCATGATACCAGGAATTAAAATGTCCTTTCCATCACAGACCGCATCGACCTCGATTTCCTTACCCATGAGATACTTGTCGACGAGCACAGGGTGATCCTGCGCGATACGGTTTATGATTTCCATAAACTCTTCCACTTCCTCGTCGTTCCATGCGATCTGCATGCCCTGTCCACCGAGTACATACGAAGGTCTTACGAGCACAGGATAACCTATGCGGTTTGCGACCTCCTTTGCTTCCTCAGCGGTGAACACGGTGCCGCCTGCTGCACGAGGAATCTGAGTCTGCTCGAGAATCTTGTCGAAGAGCTCTCTGTCCTCTGCTGCATCCACATCCTCAGCCTTGGTTCCAAGGTTAGGCACGCCGATTTTCATCAAATGCTCTGTCAGCTTTATGGCTGTCTGACCACCGAACTGCACGATAGCTCCGTCTGGCTTCTCAAAGCGAACGATAGCCTCGACATCCTCGTTTGTAAGTGGCTCAAAATAGAGCTTGTCAGCTATATCAAAGTCTGTAGAAACAGTCTCTGGATTGTTATTTACGATGATGGTCTCCCAGCCCTCCTTAGCGAAAGCCCAGGTCGCATGCACGCTGCAGTAGTCGAACTCGACACCCTGACCGATACGAATAGGACCAGAACCGAGTACCAAAACCTTCTTTCTGTCCTTTGTCTCCACAGCCTCGTTCTCTGAGCCGTGCACAGAATAGTAGTAAGGCGTAGCCGCGTCAAATTCAGCGGCACAGGTATCTACCATCTTAAATCCAGCTTCTATGCCATTTGCAAAGCGAAGATTCTTGATTTCCTCATCAGAAATACCAGAAGTACAGCCAGCAGCCACACGGATTCTTGCGATTACATTATCAGGGAACTCTACTCTCTTGGCCTCGCGAAGAAGCTCAAGACCAACCGCATCTGAAAGTGACGAAGCAGCAGCCAAGGCCTGCTCCATCTCCACAAGGATAGCTATTTTATCTATGAACCAGTGGTCGATTTTAGTAACCTCGTGAAGAAGGTCTCTCTCCCAGCCACGGCGAAGCGCCTCTGCGATGCAGAAAATTCTTCTGTCGTCCACCTTGTACAGAGCATCCAAAAGCTCAGCATTGTTCAGCTTGTCAAAGTCGTACGCCATCAGGCAGTCCACATGCTGCTCGAGCGAGCGGATAGCCTTCATAAGAGCACCCTCGAAGCTGGTGCAGATACTCATTACCTCACCGGTAGCCTTCATCTGGGTGGTAAGCTTTCTCGATGCAGAGAGGAACTTATCGAATGGAAGACGTGGAATCTTAACTACGCAGTAGTCGAGCATTGGCTCAAATGAAGCGTAGGTCTTTTTCGTTATGGCATTTTTAATCTCATCAAGTGTGTAGCCTAAAGCAATCTTCGCTGCCACCTTAGCGATTGGGTAGCCAGTAGCCTTTGAAGCGAGGGCTGATGAGCGGGAAACTCGTGGGTTTACCTCGATTACACAGTACTCGAAGGATTCAGGATGAAGGGCATACTGCACGTTACATCCGCCTGTGATTCCAAGCTCTGTGATGATGTTAAGGGCAGAAGTACGAAGCATCTGGTACTCCTTGTCGCCTAAGGTCTGTGAAGGAGCCACTACGATGGAGTCACCTGTGTGGACACCTACTGGATCTATATTTTCCATGTTGCAGACGGTTATACAGTTTCCGTTTGCATCACGCATAACCTCGTACTCGATTTCCTTCCAGCCTGCGATGCAGCGCTCTACCAAAACCTCGTGCACGCGGGAAAGTCTAAGACCATTGGTCAGAATCTCTATGAGCTCTGATTCATTTTTCGCGATACCGCCGCCTGAGCCGCCAAGTGTGTAGGCAGGGCGAAGAACCACTGGGTAACCGATGGTATTTGTAAACTTTATACCATCCTCTACATTATTTACTACAAGAGAAGCAGCCACAGGCTCACCGATTTTTTCCATGGTGTCCTTGAACGCCTGACGGTCCTCAGCCTTAAATATAGTCTCAGCTGTGGTTCCGATGAGTTTTACTCCATGCTCATCCAAAAAGCCGCACTCTGCCAGCTCCATACCAAGGTTCAGTCCAGCCTGACCTCCAAGGGTAGGAAGCAGTGAATCTGGCTTTTCCTTTAAAATAATCTGCTTTAAAACCTCTACTGTGAGAGGCTCGATATACACCTGATCAGCGATATCCTTATCGGTCATGATGGTCGCAGGATTTGAGTTTACCAAACATACCTCTACGCCCTCCTCCTTAAGAGAACGGCAAGCCTGGGTGCCCGCGTAATCGAACTCTGCTGCTTGACCTATTACTATAGGACCAGAGCCGATTACCATTACCTTTTTAATATCTAAGCGCTTTGGCATCTTACTTTCCCTCCTCTCCAGTCGAACCCGCTTCGCTAGAGCCCGACATAATCATGTCTAAAAATCTATCAAACAAATATGCGCTGTCCTGTGGTCCAGGGCAAGCCTCCGGATGGAACTGCACGGTGAAAATATTCTTGTTTGTGTACTTAAGACCCTCGTTCGTTCCGTCGTTTACATTCACAAATGCAGGCGTAGCCACCTTTGGATCCAACTTCTCGGTATCTACGACATAGCCGTGATTCTGTGAGCTTATGTAAACTCGGCCAGTAGAAAGATCCTTTACAGGATGGTTTCCACCTCTGTGACCGTACTTGAGCTTGTAGGTGTCTGCTCCGGTAGCCAGCGCCATGAGCTGATGTCCGAGGCAGATAGCAAATATCGGCATATCCGATTCGTAGAGCTTTCTGATTTCATCTATGATAGGTCCACAGTCCTTTGGATCTCCAGGACCATTTGAGAGCATGACTCCATCGAAGCCGCCTTCCAATATCTCCTTCGCAGGTGTGTGCGCAGGGAAAACTGTCACCTCACAGCCACGGTCATTTAAGGACTTTGCGATATTCTTCTTAGCACCAAAGTCTAAAAGAGCCACCTTAGGTCCCTTGCCCTTGAGCACATATTTCTCGCTGCAGGTAACCTTTGAAACCACATCGCCAGTATGGTAAGCCTTTAGCTTTTCCATGACCGCATCCAAATCATAGTTCTCATCGGTCGTAATCATGCCGTTCATGGTACCTTTTTCGCGAAGAATCTTCGTGAGTGCTCTGGTGTCGATGCCCGCGATACCTGGAATATCATGCTTTAACAGGAAGTCCTGAATGGTTCCCTCGCATCTGAAGTTAGAAGGCATGCGGCTAAGCTCGCGCACGATATAGCCATCCACCCAAGGTCTAGCGCTTTCCATATCAGGTGTGATTCCATAGTTTCCGATCAATGGATATGTCATCACCACTGCCTGTCCAGCGTAGCTTGGGTCAGTCAAAACCTCCAAATATCCCGTCATCGATGTGTTGAACACGATTTCTGAGACGCACTCTCTCGTAGAGCCTATGGAAGTTCCCTGAAAAACTGTTCCATCTGAAAGAATTAAAAATGCTTTCACTTATGATGCCTCCTATTCCTTAAAACAGGTCGCAAACTATGGCTATTTCAAACCCATAATTTAGCGACCCCATTGTCTTTGCCTATGTTTTCAAAGGAAACATAGGCTTTAGTTTTCTCAACTTGCTTGAGAAAACCGACCTTAGTTACCCTCTAAAATATTTAACTCCACTCTCGAAAATCTTCATATCCTGCTCGCCGTAGATGTTAATAGCTACGCCGTCATCTCTTCTCTCTGAGTGAACCATCTTTCCGAGAACTCTTCCGTCTGGAGAAGTAATACCCTCGATAGCAGCAAATGAACCGTTGATATTCCACTCTTCATCCATAGTAGGATTTCCGTTCTCATCTACGTAACATGTAGCTACCTGTCCATTTGCGATGAGCTTTTCAACCCATTCTGTAGGTGCTACGAAACGTCCCTCACCATGTGAAGCTGGGCAGTTGTAAACCTTGCCAAGCTCGGCTCCCATAAGCCATGGTGACTTGTTAGTCATAACCTTTGTGTAGGCCATCTTGGAAATGTGACGGCCGATGGTGTTATAGGTAAGTGTAGGTGAACTCTCATCCTGTGGACGAATCTCACCGTATGGCACCAGACCCAGCTTTATAAGTGCCTGGAAACCGTTACAAATACCAAGCATAAGTCCGTCTCTCTCATTCAAAAGCTTCATGACAGCCTCTGTCATCTTAGCATTTCTGAATGCTGTGGCGAAGAACTTTGCTGATCCCTCTGGCTCATCACCAGCGGAGAATCCGCCTGGGAACATAATCATCTGAGCCTGAGCGATAGCTCTTGAGAACTCGTCTACTGACTCTCTGATGTCCTGGGCATTTCTATTCTTAAATACCATAACCTTTACGTTCGCACCTGCACGCTCAAAAGCCTTTGCAGAGTCAAATTCACAGTTGGTACCTGGGAATACAGGGATAAATACGTTTGGCTTCGCTATCTTGTTCTTGGCTACCATGATAGTGCCCTTGTCATATAAAGGCACGTCGCAAAGTGACATATCCTCATGTGATCTGGTAGGGAATACCTTCTCTAAGGTGCCAGTCCAAGCTGCGATAGCCTCATCCATAGAAACGCTGACGCCTCTGTAGGTAAACTTAGCGTCATCGGTAACCTCACCGACGCAGGCGATATAGTCGCTCATCTTCACAGAGGTCTCGATGAAGTTCGTGATGTCCTCCTCGTGCTCCGCCTTGATCTCAAGAACGATATCACCCAGGGTCACGCCGAACATAAGGGTGTTGTTAATCTCATCTACGATCTTCGCGCCGAGCTTGTTACCAAAGCCCATCTTAGCTATAGCTGCGAAGAGTCCGTGTGAGTCGAGAGCATATGCAGATGCTACCCAACCCTTCTTGATAAGGGTGTGAATTCCAGCATACAGATCCATAATCTGGTCGTAATTTGGAAGATCATAAGCATCGCGAAGCGCATGGCAGATGAATAATTTGTTGCCAGCTGCCTTAAGCTCTGGAGTGATAACAGTGTTAAGCTTAGCTGTATCCACAGCAAATGAAACGAGTGTAGGAGGTACGTCGAGCTCATTAAATGAACCTGACATAGAATCCTTACCACCGATAGATGGCAGGCCAAGCTTCATCTGTGCCTGATATGCACCGAGGAGCGCCAAGAATGGCTGTGACCAGCGGCTTGGCTCACTCGACATACGTCTGAAGTACTCCTGGAAGGTAAATCTAACCTTCTTGTAAACACCACCAGTGGCTACGATGCGAGCAAGTGACTCGACCACAGCAAATGAAGCGCCGTGGTAAGGTGACCAGCTAGAAAGCTTCGGATCAAAGCCGTATGCCATCATGGTAACGGTGTTTGTCTTTCCACCGAGCACCGGTACCTTTGCTACCATAGACTGAGTCTCGGTAAGCTGGTACCTTCCACCGAATGGCATGAAGGTCGAGCATGCTCCGATAGAGCCGTCGAACATTTCCACGAGACCCTTCTGTGAGCATACATTAAGGTCAGATAAGGTATCGAGCATAGCAGCCTTAAGATCATTCTTCTTAAGGTCTTCATCTACTTTCTCTATAGAAATAGTCTCTAAATAATTATCCTCGTGCCTTGGAAGCTCTGCGAGGACATCTGTCTCCTGGTGAGCACCGTTTGTGTCGAGGAAGGCACGGCTAAGGTTTACGACCTCCTGATCTCTCCATGTGAGAACAAGACGTGGCTCCTCGGTAACGATAGCCACCTCGATAGCCTCTAAGTTTTCCTCAGCTGCATACTGTAAAAACTTATCTACATCAGCAGGGTCTACGACTACAGCCATACGCTCCTGAGACTCTGAAATAGAAAGCTCTGTTCCGTCCAGACCTGCGTACTTCTTTGGAACGAGGTCAAGATTTACCTTAAGACCAGGTGCGAGCTCACCGATAGCTACGGATACACCGCCTGCACCGAAGTCATTACACTTCTTAATAATATAAGAAACCTCTTCTCTGCGGAAAAGTCTCTGAATCTTACGCTCAGTAGGTGCGTTACCCTTCTGAACCTCAGCACCACATACAGCGGTAGACTCGGTATTGTGAGCCTTAGATGAACCGGTAGCTCCACCGATACCATCACGTCCAGTACGTCCACCGAGAAGAATGATTCTGTCTCCTGGATCAGAGTTAAGTCTCTGAACAGCACGTCTTGGAGCAGCACCCATAACAGCACCGATTTCCATACGCTTAGCCACATAACCTGGGTGATAGATTTCCTTTACATAGCCTGTAGCCAGACCGATCTGGTTTCCATAGCTCGAATATCCATGAGCGGCCTCGCGAACGAGCTTCTTCTGAGGAAGCTTACCAGCCAAGGTCTGCGAATTAGGAACAGTAGGATCTGCTGCACCAGTCACACGCATAGCCTGATATACATAGGTACGTCCTGAAAGTGGATCTCTTATAGCTCCGCCTAAGCAGGTAGCAGCGCCACCGAATGGCTCGATCTCAGTAGGGTGGTTGTGAGTCTCATTCTTAAAGTTAATAAGCCACTCCTCCTCTACGCCGTCCACATCTACAGGAACTACGATAGAGCAGGCATTTATCTCATCAGACTCCTCCTGATCAGCGAGCTTTCCATCCTTTTTCAGCTTCTTCATGGCCATAAGCGCTATGTCCATGAGACAAACGTATTTGTCGTCACGATCCTTGTAAAGAATCTTGAAATTATCTAAATAATCCTTATATGCTGCCTCGAAGGCTGGACGGTAGTAGCCCTCCTCGAAGGCGATATTCTTAAGCTCAGTAGAAAAGGTGGTATGTCTGCAGTGATCTGACCAGTAGGTATCGAGTACTCTGATCTCGGTCACGGTAGGATCGCGGTGCTCATCCTTGTTAAAGTAGTTCTGGATGTGCAAAAAATCCTTAAATGTCATGGCAAGGTTAAGTGAATCATAAAGCTCCTTCAGCTTCTCCTCAGCCATCTTTGTAAATCCGTCAAATGTCTTCACATTCTCAGGCTCATCGAACTTCTGCTCCAAGGTAGCTGGCTTCTCCTCGCCAGTCTGTCTCGAATCTACAGGGTTTATGCAATGCTTGATAATAGCATTAAACTCGTCATCTGAGATGCTTCCTTCTATAATATAGGTAGTAGCAGTTCTGATAACTGGCTCCTCGTTCTCATTTAAAAGCTTCAGACACTGAGTAGCTGAATCTGCTCTCTGGTCATACTGACCTGGAAGGAACTCTACTGAGAAGATTCTTCCCTCGTAGTCAAACTTTTCTTCATATACAAAGTCAACAGGTGGCTCAGAGAATACAGTCTTCACTGCTGCCTGATAGGTAGCCTCACTGACATTCTCCACGTCATATCTGACTAAAACTCTAACTCCGGTCATGCCTGCGATGCCAAGATATCCCTTGATTTCCTTAGCAAGAGATTTAGCAGCTACAGCGTAAGCTGGCTTCTTTTCCACGTAAATTCGCTTTACCATCGACATATCCTTTCCTAATGAAACACATAGTTTCTCATAATCTTTGAAAGTATACCATAGCCCCTGAAAAATTGCTATAACATTTTTCGCTGACACTACGCTTTTTCTCCCCACTATGCTTTCTCTAGCCCTGACCCGTGGGTGTTCTCTCTTCCCACTACGTTTTCTCCAGCCCTGAGGCGTGGTGTTCTCTCTCCCCACTACACTTTCTCCAGCCCTGACTCGTGGGTGTTCTCTCCCCACTACACTTTCTCTAGCCCTGACTCGTGGTCTTAATTTGCTACTTAAGCTCTCAAGACCAAAATTTGCCATTTTTCGCCCTTTTTTGGTCTTGTAGCGACAAATGCAGAATAGAGACCAAGAGTTCACAATTCCTTCACAGATTCAGCCTGTTTTTGGTCATATTTCGGGTGTCCAGGAAATTAAGACCACGAGTCAGGGCTAGCCACAGCACTCCATGTGAGCGAAAAGCAACGGATTTCGAAAGTCCAGTGCCATAGGTTGCTTTTTTTAGCACTATATCCATGCGAAAAGTAACGGATTACGAAAAACCAATACAAATAGTTGCTTTTCCCAACACATTTCAAGGACCAAAGGCAACGGAAAGTCCTAAAACAGTGAAAAAGTTGCCTAGACATTAAAACCTATTTCACCCAAAGGCTGCTTAAAACATAAACCACCTTTAAACATTTTATTAGCACTCTCTCTTGACGAGTGCTAATAATCGTGCTATACTCACTTTAAACAGATGGATATGAAAGGAGTGAGCGTGTATGAATATCCAGAAATTTACACAAAAGTCGATAGAAGCGATTAATTCATTGGAAAATGTGGCAGCCGAGTATGGAAACCAGGAGCTGAAGCCTGAGCACCTACTATTTGTACTGCTTACACAGGAAAACGGACTGATTCCTAGCCTTGTAGACAAAATCCTTATCGAAAATCAGAGCAATAATTATCAGATTCACGACTTTATAGCAGCATCCGAGGCGACTTTGCACAGCCTGACAAAGGTAACTGGCGGCCAGAGATTCGTGGGTCAGGAGCTAAACGACGTGCTGCTTGGAGCAGAAAACGAAGCAAAGGCTATGAAGGATGCCTACGTTTCGGTGGAGCATTTGATGCTCTCTATCATAAAGAAGCCTAATAAAGCGATTAAGGAGCTTCTGAACAAATTTAGCATCACCCGCGAGAGCTTTCTTAAAGCGCTGGCAAGTGTCCGCGGAAATCAGTCTGTGAATACAGACAATCCCGAGGCGACCTATGATACACTCGAAAAATACGGCTACGACATGGTGGAGCGAGCTAAAAGTGGCAAATTCGACCCAGTCATCGGACGTGATGAGGAAATTAGAAGCCTTATTCGTATACTAAGCAGAAAAACTAAGAATAATCCGGTGCTTATCGGTGAGCCTGGTGTTGGTAAAACAGCAGTTATCGAAGGTCTCGCCCAAAGAATCGTGCGTGGCGATGTCCCAGCAAATTTGCTGGATAAAAGGATATTTGCGCTCGAAATCGGCTCTCTCATAGCAGGTGCGAAGTACCAGGGTGAATTCGAGGAGCGTTTGAAGGCTGTTTTGGACGAGATAAAGTCCAGCAACGGCGAGATTATCCTATTTATAGACGAACTGCACACTATCGTGGGCGCGGGAAAAAATGGCGCTGGCTCTGGTCTTGATGCCGGAAATATGCTAAAGCCTATGCTCGCACGCGGCGAGCTGCACTGTATCGGCGCGACCACCTTGGACGAGTACAGACAGTACATGGAAAAGGACGCCGCTCTCGAAAGACGTTTCCAGCCAGTTATGGTGTCTGAACCTACAGTCGAGGATACGATCTCGATTTTGCGAGGTCTAAAGGAGCGCTACGAGGTGTTCCACGGCGTGAAAATCGCAGACGGAGCACTGGTGGCAGCGGCGACTTTGTCGGATCGATACATTTCGGATAGATTCTTGCCGGATAAGGCTATCGACCTGGTGGATGAGGCGTGCGCCCTAATAAAGACAGAGCTCGACTCGATGCCTGCTGAGATGGACGAGCAGAACCGAAAGATTATGCAGCTGACCATTGAGGAGGCAGCGCTTAAGAAGGAGGATGACGAATTATCCAAGCAAAGGCTTGAGAACCTTTCAAAGGAGCTGGCGGAGCTTAAAAGCGATTTCGAGCAGAAAAAGGCTGCGCTAGACGCAGAAAAGTCACTCGTGGGTTCGGTGACCGAGATAAAAGCACAAATAGATGGCGCTAAAAATAAGGTGGCTCTGGCTCAATCGAGCGGAAATTATGAAGAAGCAGCCAGACTGACCTATGGGGAAATCCCTGCGCTGGAGGCCAAGCTTAAATCCGCTGAGGAATCCCTTTCTAACAGAAGCACCGAACTGGTACATGAGAATGTGGACGCTGATGAAATCGCCAGAATCATCTCACGCTGGACCGGAATACCTGTGGCGAAGCTCACAGAGAGTGAGCGCTCGAAGACCTTGAACCTGGCAGATGAGCTTCATAAGCGCGTGAAAGGTCAGGATGAGGCTGTCACCCTCGTGGCGGATGCCATCATCCGCTCAAAGGCAGGCATAAAGGATCCAAAAAGACCTATCGGTTCGTTCCTGTTCCTTGGACCTACTGGTGTCGGAAAGACCGAACTGGCAAAGGCATTGGCGAAAGCACTCTTCGACGACGAAGCGGCCATGGTTAGAATCGATATGTCGGAGTACATGGAGAAATACTCAGTTTCAAGACTGATCGGAGCGCCTCCGGGATATGTCGGATACGATGAAGGCGGCCAGCTTACTGAGGCTGTGCGCAGAAAGCCATACTCAGTCGTTCTTTTCGATGAGGTAGAAAAAGCGCACCCAGATGTCTTCAATGTGCTGCTTCAGGTTCTAGATGATGGTCGAATTACTGATAGTACAGGCCGCACTGTGGACTTTAAAAATACTATCATTATTTTGACAAGTAATCTGGGAAGTCAGCATTTGTTAGCTGGAATAGACGAGATATCTGGCGAGATTCTGCCAGACGCCGCAGATGCTGTCATGCATGAGCTTCGCAGTGCATTCAGACCAGAGTTTTTAAATCGACTCGATGAAATAATCATGTTTAAGCCTTTGACGAAGGAAAATCTAACTGGAATTCTAGAGCTTATAATGAGCGAACTGAATGAGAGATTAGCAGACAGGCAGATTTCGATCCGCCTGTCAGACGCGACAAAGGCACGCGTCATCGAGGAGGCATACGACCCTCTCTATGGTGCCAGACCTATGCGAAGATATGTGCAGAAATATATCGAGACCGAGGCTGCTAAAAAGATTCTGGGCGGAGCAGTCAAGATGGGCGATGTCGTAGAGCTGTAATCGCACTAAAAACAGCCAAAAAGAATAAATAGCCGCACGCAAAGCCTGCGGTGTCGAGCATCATGTCGCTAAGCTGGCATGAGCGCCCAGGCGTAAACCTTTGAATCACTTCGTCGACAAATGCAATCATAAAACCTATAAGAATGACGATTCCATCGGACTTTCTTATAGGTTTTTTTATGCTATTTGACCTAAGCAGTGCCAAAAGATTTGTCATAATTCCAAACATCAGCGCACCGCTTATGGCATACTCTGCAAAGTGCGCAGCTTTCCTGACGATATGGTCTGTAAGCTGAATGTGAACAGGGGCAAGGATGCTATTTATGACATCGGTGATATATAAGCTTTTGCTCCCCGAAACATTTGCTGGCTCCATGGAATTATGCCAGATGAAGGCTGTCCAAACTATGAACAGCCCCAAAAACAATACTAATTCCAACCTGTGATAAAGCTTCTTTGTCATCAGTCCACACCACTAATATCTTATCCATAATGCCACCTTGCTTATTTTTTTCAGTATATCACACCCCTTAAGCCTTTCTCTATAACAATTTCCTAGGCATGGTGTTCTCCCTCGTCCCGACTCGTGGTTTCATATACATGTAGGTTCCCGCTAGCCCCGACTCGTGGTTTCACACGCATGTAGGTTCCCGCTAGCCCCGACTCGTGGTCTTAATTTGCTACTTGCTCTCCCAAGACCAAAAATTGCCGATTTTTGCCATTTTTTGGTCTTGTAGCAGCAAATGCAATATTAAGACCAAAAATCATGTACAAAACCTCAAAAAAGCCCCTTTTTTGGTCATAAATCGAGTGTTCAGGAAATTAAGACCAAAGTTCTGGCCGGCTACAGCCCCGATGCCTGTAGCCGCATACATTAAGTCAAAATCCTAATGTCCAGGCTGCTTAGTCGTAACTAAAAGCAGCCTAAACATTTGGCTACGTCTATATCTTCGGTTTCGCCTATTAGCCCCTATAAAACCTCAACCTCCTATGCTATAATAGTATCATGGAGGTAACGCACATGTCAGATTTCAACGAACGTATAGAAAAGCTAAGAAGTCTAATAAACAGCAGCAAATGTACCGTCTTCTTCGGCGGAGCAGGCGTATCCACCGAGAGCGGAATACCTGATTTTCGAAGCAAGGACGGTCTCTATAACCAGCACGATGTACAGTTCGACGCATATTCGCCTGAATATCTTCTAAGCATTGACTGCCTGCAGGAAAACCCAAAAGTTTTCTTTGAATTCTATAGGCAAAAGCTGGATGGTCGTGGCGTGAAGCCAAACAAAGCCCATCTCAAGCTGGCCGAATTAGAAAAAGATGGGAAACTAGCAGCTGTCATCACCCAAAACATAGATGGTCTTCACCAGCTAGCTGGATCCAAGGAAGTGTACGAAGTACACGGTACCACTCAGCGGAACTACTGCAGCCGCTGTCGCAAATTATATAATGCAAATTATATTTTCGACTCAAAGGAACCTATTCCAAAGTGCGACTGTGGCGGATATATCAGACCAAACGTCACTCTATACGGTGAGATGCTTCCTGACGAGGCCTGGGATAAGAGCAACGAAATACTTAAAAAAGCCGACCTCTTTATAGTCGGCGGCACCTCACTCACCGTGTACCCAGCCAGTAATCTAGTCCGTATGTACCGAGGTAAGGATATAGTTATTATAAACAGAGACAAAACGCAGTATGACGAATACGCCAGCCTGATATTTAGAGAGAATATTGGGGATGTTTTCAGCGCGTTAT
>JAZRWF010000064.1:0-11908 GCA_045599565.1 Lachnospiraceae bacterium | reverse complement strand
TATTTTTTTATTCCTCCAATGCAAATGCGAATATCTGATTTTGACCTATAATAAACCCTTCTCCTTCTTTCAGCACCACCTTCTGATTCGGCGCTACCTTTCTTCCACTCAAAAGTCTGGTACCATAAGTTGAATTCAAATCCCAAAGAGTCAACGTTTTACTCTCAGCATCATATTCTACTTTGCAGTGCACACCACTCACACCCGGTGTACTCTTTTCGAACATTACTTGGCAAATGTCCTTCCTCCCAAGGATCATCTCACCGTTTATAGGTATCTCATCATTTATATACTGTCCGTCTAACCCAAGCAAAACCGGTCTTAACACGACCGGTTTTTTATAAAAATCTTCATAAAACTCTAATACAGTTTGATAACGCTTCTCAGGAAGAACTGAAAGAGCCTTTAAAAGCACCTTCTCCTGCTCTAAACCAATATCTACACCTAACTCTCTAGGCCAAGCAAGTGTATCATCAAATGCCCTTTTCACTGCATTTACAGGTTCTCTTCCTGTTACGCAGTTATACACCGTAGCAGCCAGGGAGTACACATCACTCCAGGCTCCTTGCCTAAAGCTCTCATCCTGCTGTTCTAATGCAGCATACCCCATCTTTGCCCAATCTACCAGATGACTTTTTCCTTTTTCCATCATTCTGGCATTTCCAAAATCGATAAGTCTGACAGGACCTTTTCCGATAACACCTTCATATGACTTGCACAAAAATATATTGTCAGGACTAACATCTCTGTGAATAAGATTCATCCTATGCAGGCCTGTCAATGATGTAAACACTGGCTCCAAAAGCTGCTTCGTCTCTTCTAAAGAAAGCACCCCTTTTTCTTCCAGATACTTTTTCAGTGATGTTCCATCCAAATATTCCATCACATAATAGATAGTATCATTCAGCTCTATTACCTCATAAAGCTTTAACACCACTCCATAGCTTTGATTGTCCTTTAAGAGATTCGCTTCCCTTAAAAACATATCCCTAGCCTGGTAGAAGGTTAGCCTTTTCCCTTCATCCTCTGATGGCACGACTGCATTTGATGCACCTCTTTCACAGTATCCCCTGGGAAAGAACTCTTTAATCGCCACTATCTCGCCAGTATCTTCTATTCTAGCTTTATATGTAATGGCAGTTCCTCCACGAGTGGATATTGTTTCCAGTATTCTGTATTTTCCAGCCAGAAAATATAAATCTGGCAAACACATATTTTCAGGCATAAAAATCTCTCCAAACGTTATTTATAAAGCACTACCAAGAAAATCGTCCCATCTCTATGAGCCTTTAATGCTATGCCAATACTCTCACAATTATCAATATCTATCGGATTCTCTATTCCCTGGTTATTCATCTCGATGTACCGATAAACATCAGTGGTCAAAACACTAGCCTCTACCATCGCTTTATAAGGTAGCACCAGCCAGCCTGTGTCTGAAAGTCCATACTCTTTTGACACATAGGCGAATCCATCCAGATATGCCTGATTCCACTCCTGAGCGGTAGCTGAAGAACTATTTATCAAATAGTCAGCAAATGTATTCGCCACATCCTCGAGTTCCACGCTGACTACGCATTCAGCATTTCCATGCCCTGTTCGAACTACTCTGATTTCATCATATATCTTTGCTTTGTATTCAGCCAAATCTGTTTCACTGATATGCTTTTTTTCAGGCTTGCTTATCAAATTCTCAGTAGCAGTCGCCGCTGGATTTACAGGCTCCGAAATAGTCCTATTAGCTATCGCACGAAGCCCTATTACCACCATTCCCATAATAAGAAGCACTGCTGCCAAAAAAGCTATCATTTTCTTCCTTTTATCGCTTCGCTTCTCAGCAGCGAGCTTATCCATAATAGTCTTCGTAGAACTCTCGCGTATCTTTCTTTGCATTCCATCGAATGAAGCATTATGTTCTTTTCCATATAGATACAAAAAATAATATAGATCAGACGCATTCTTTATGCGCTCATCTATATCTATTTCAAGTCCATTCATGATAGCCGCTTCCACTAATGGTTCTATTTGAATCCCATACTGCGAAGGCGAGTACAATACCTCTCCATTCATTCTGGCTATAGGACTAGGTACCTTTCGCCCAGTTATACATCTATAAATAGTAGCACATAGTGCATATACATCAGAATACGTGCCTATTTCACCATTTATGTCTCTTTGCTCTAATGGCGAATAACTCTCCTTATATACACGTACCTCATCTGCACCAGTCTGCTTATCCTTGGCCGCACCAAAGTCTATAAGCTTGGCTCTTCCATCAGACAGAATCATGACATTGTCCGGACTTATATCCTTGTGAACCACACCCTTATCATGTATGTTTGCTAAAGCTCTAACCACTGGTTTTATAAGCTCTAAAACATAAACTGTATCTAGCTGGTAATTATTTTCCTTAAGGATGGACATAAGCGTCTTACCCTCTAAGAATTCCATTACTATATAGGCGGTGTTATTTTCCTGAAAATACTGATTTACCTTTACCACACCAGGCTGTTCATCTATCTGTGCTAAAATTCTGGCTTCTTCTACAAAACGCTGTTTCTCTTGTGAAAAAAACGCTCCTTTCTCTCCCTCTAAAGCTACTACATTTTTTCCATCCGCAGCTCTAAGACAAAACCCTTCCGGATAGAACTCCTTTATAGCGACTTTCTTCTGCAAGTTCAAATCAAAGCCAATATAAGTGATGCCAAAACCACCATCACCTAAAGCCCTGCCCACCGCATAAGCACCTTTTAGTATAGTCCATATAGGAAGCTGGTGAGCTTTATTACCGTGACGGTTTTCATCATAGCCACAGTATGGACAAGTACCGCCTTGCTCTGATTTTTCCTGCATACAGCCCATGCAAAGATTGTTTATATTCACCTAAGCTTCCCCCAGTTTTTGTATTTGGTCTTTAATCTTCTCAGTAATATCTGGTGGAACTACCGTCTCCTCCACCATAATTCGAAACCATTTCCACAAGCTATTCTCATGTGAAATCCGAACTTCATTTTCCATAGTTTATTCTCCATTCTTGATCGCCAAATGTAACGACATCATCGCTTTGAATGAAAAACTTTCCAGTTATCGGCACTCCATTTACCAGCGTACCATTTGAAGAACCCATATCCTCTATCGAAAGACTCTTTCCGTCATATTCAAATTTGAAATGCTCACGAGAAACCTTTTTATCATTTTCAAAAACAATATCAGCTTTTTCGCTGGTTCTTCCAACCACTACACTGCCATTTATAGTGATATTTCGCACCTCATCCTCATTTAATCCCACCTTGGTCATGGTGATCTCTAAAGAAGGCTTTTTCTCGGCTTTTGGTAAAAAATCATCTATTGGAAACTTTTGTACAGCCGGAGCCACAGTGACAGACTTTTCCACATCAGGCGCTGGAAGCACTACTGGCATTACAGGTTTATTAGCCTCCTCCAAAGCCTTACGCCTTTGCTCCTTTTTCTTTTTTTGAGCTACCACTATAGAAGGAATAATTACAAGCACTGTAAGAAGAATTCCCATGCAAATAAACCAGTCACTTACTGAAAAACTCGCATCTTCTGCTGCCTGCGTAGTATTCTGCTGCGCACTCATCTGACTAACCTCTGCACGCTTATTATTTGTAATATCAGACGCCTTTATCGTACGACCTGAAGATGTCTTTCCATATCCTTGTGCACTAGCACTAATCTCTAGATATGCCTCTGCTTTATCTGTAGCTACCTCATTTACATCTACGTATAATACAAGACTATTTCTTACATCTGACAAGATATTCTCTGCTGCAGCCTGAGCAGTTAGATTATCCACGCCCATCATCTGATGCATTCCACCAGCGGAAAGTCTGGCAAAGCTTCCTAAAACTTTAGTCGCATCCTCTTTCGTAGATGAGGCGTTACTATTACTTGGAACCACGGTATATACCGGAATATGAGCTTCCTCTATCGAACGGTTCACCTCATCTCTTGTGATACCTCCGAGCTGATCCTCTCGCCCATCTGATACTACCACCAAGCATCTATGCTCATTCACATTTGTACTATCTGTCAAAAGCTTTAAGCCATCACTAATAGCAAAATAAAGATTCGTGTCTTCATGATTCGAGGTAATATTTTCCGCCTGATTCTTCAACGCCTGCTTATCATTTGTAAAATCAGCTGAAGTCACTGTATTTCCAAACACCTCTATGCAGGCATTGTCTGTTTCAGACATACCATCTATCATATCGAAAAGAAATGTAACCATTTCTTCCCTCATACCCTTTTTTATAGAGCCTGAGACATCCACAAGGAAGAGATAGCTATTATTCATACCATAACCATTTAAGGTATTCATATCCTTAACCTGACATTCCTTACCATCTATGGAAACACTATATGAAACTTCTGCATCTGCTAAGTCATTGTCTGCAAATAAAGTCATGGTACCTTCAGATACACTATATCTCCCGAGACTAACAGACATTGTATTCTCAGCAAATGCATTCACTGAAAAAAACAGTGAAAATACAGTAATACTGATAATTAATCTAGCTAAACTTTTCCTCATAATTCCACCCAATATTATTCTGTCATAGTCCAATCAAACTGCTGTCCACAAAGTGGTACAAATACAAGTACTGTAGTTCCAATTTCTATATTATCATATGCGCCTAACTGGCTAGGTGTAAGCAATGCTTTTCCATTTACTCTAACAAGGCTTCTTCCTTCACCTGGAGTGATATAGAATACACGATCTCTACAGTCAAAAGTGATAAAGGCATGATTCTCTCTAGAGATAGTATCATCTCCATGAATACAGATATCCATATTTTCACTTCTTCCAATATAATTATTGTCAGAATGAATCTTATAATCACGTCCCTTCTCTGGTCCATTAACAGCTACCAGCCAACCCACTACAGGATCGATTCCCATCATCTTTCTCATAACCGGTACCGTTCTTCCATCATCAGATGCATCCATCATCATAGAAGCTGCTACGGTTCTCTCATAGTCTACAGGTGCTGTAGCTCCGATATCCTGCGCCCCTGACATAATAGGTGTAGTATTTCCTACATCAGCGCCATTGTCAGAACAATATGGACAAGACTCCATCTGTGCTGCATTATAAAAGCTTCCACACTTCTCACATCTTTTCATATTAACTGCCATTTCTTTATCCTCCGTTTGTTTTATATTAGATAGATACAATAAAATAGATTTAGGTTTTATAATTTATAAAAACATTTCCATAAAAATAAATATAAAAATCGAAAACATAACTATAAAGCCTATTGCATATAAAAAGCTTTTAAAACTAAGCTTATACCCAACATTAGGTTTACTTATATTGGCTACATCCAGCATAGCCTTCACATTTTCTTCTGGTTTAGATTTTTTAGATGAATTCATATATTCTACATCAAAGCTTTTTACCACTACATAAGAAAGCTCATACAAGGTCTCATACATCTCCTCTGCTTTTCTTAAAACCTGTGTAGCTGAAGCATTTAATAGCGAATTATTATCTGACTCATCGTAATAGTGCACCGCATCATTTCCAGGTTTTCTAATCTTACTATGTATTTTCTGCTCAAACTCACTGTTAAAAGCTCCTATTTGTCCAAGTGCCACTATATTTATATACAGACTTGGTCGGGTAGCTGTATCACCAGGCTTTACCTTATGAAAAAGACTCATAACTTTATCATCGGATAGGTTTGCTTTTTTTATCATATATCTAATGATAAGCTCCATACTCTTTCTCATTTCAGACATAACACTCAAAAGCTCTGTCTTGTTGGGATTTACTTTATCATACGCATCAATTAGCTTCTTCTCATCTAAAACAAGCTTATCATATATATCAGAATGCATTTTAATGTGCGAAAAATTAGTAGTTTCCATCACTTATTACTCCCTTAAGCAAAACATTTCATTTCTGGAGCCTAGATAAAAACACTCACCAGGCTTAATACTAATTGGAACATTACTCTTGCATCTTGTACCATCTGCTAAAAATGTTCCATTCGTGGAATCCAAATCCATCACGGCCACCGTTCCATCTTTTTCTATCACTAACATGCAGTGTGCTCTGCTTATTCCCGGTGTATCACTAGGAAAAATAATGGCACTGCAGGTATGATCTCGTCCTAAAACGGCACTTTCCGAGATAGGGAATACTGCCCCTTTAAACACTCCACTGACACCCTCTAGCTTATGTTCCTTCTTCTGTACCGTCTTAGAAAGCTGTGCCAGTGTTTTCTCTTTCACATCTTCACTTTTTCGCTTCACCAATTCCTCTAATGGAATCATCGGTGGAATATTAATATTTAGCATTTATGACCTCGCCCTTTATCTAATAATTGATTCTTATCATAACACAAGTGAAATTATCCTGCGACTTTTTACGCTTTTCTAAAACAGCATGCTGAAGCTGCTGCGCTGCCTGATCCAGATTCACTGTATCGACTGCCATAACTATTTCTGACTCACTAAGTGTTCCAAATACTCCATCTGACATCAGAAGAATGGTATCACCACAAGCCACCGTAATGGGTGATAAATTATAGTCCATTTTTTCTACTTCACTCATGCCAATATAACTTGTAAGCGATTTTCTCTGTGGATTCTCTAATGCCTCTCGTAATGAAATATCCCCCTTTGCCGCACTTTCATCTAACTCACTCATATAGGTATGCTCTCTGTTTAGCTGAAGTAACGAATGATTTCTAAGAAGATATATCTTGCTGTCACCCACTGAAATAAAAGACAATTTATTTCCCTTTATGGCGGTAGCTACCACGGTAGAACCACCAGAATTCTCTCCACATTTAGATAAATACTGAACCACCGAACGGTTCGCTTCCTGCACCATTCTCATAAGGAAAAAACGTTGATTATCTAATATCTTTTCACTTCTAAAATGGTCTAAGAATACCTTAGCCACTATATTGCTGGTCTCAGATCCGTTTCCTAAACCGCCCATTCCATCAGCTACTAACGCAAGCATACCATTTTCATTCAAAAGAGCCATATCATCTATATCTGATACGCCATAGCTATCCTGCTGACTCTCTCTTGAACCTATGTTGGATAGCTTTGCTATCTGAATAAGCTCCGTGTTTTCTTCGTAAACCATATCATCTAAAACATGTTTTCTCTTTACAAAATTAATATTCGCGATTTTTTCTGTTAAGTTCATTTTGCTTATGATCCTTTGAAATTTCCTCGTAGCTAACCATAAAGTACTTATAATTCCAACCGCCATTACTATTATCGTCCCAGGTCACATCTGTATAATAGTATGTTCCATTTATAAGACTTCTATTCCACGCATGTCTTCCGCTCGAACTTCCCGGATAGCCTGTTCCTGAAACATAGTCTGTAGGAATTCCAGCCGCATTCATCAGCCTCCAATAAGCGTTAGCATAGCCCTGACATACGCTCTTTCCCGTTACCATACAAGAATAGGCTGTATAATACTTATACGAACTGTCATATGTACATACCGCGCACAGATAGTCATGTATTGCCTTACCTATTTCGAACTCGTTCATGTCATATGTCAGAATGCTATCTAATATGGCATCTATAACACCCTGTTCTTTTTTGCTCGGTGCTGGATATGTAGGAATACTCTCTCTACCTGAGGCACTTATCTTAGGCTTTTCAATCTCCACCGGCTCACTTGCCACAAGTGAGTCCGAAATATAACCTATTTTACCATTATATGAGATTCTATACCACCCTGTACTTGCTTTTCCTGTAACTTTTATTTTCTGATTAGTTGACAGTCCTCCAATACGTTCATAGCTTTTAGCCGGACCACTTCTCACATTGCTTTCAGTCTGAACATAAAATGTTGCATCTAGCTCAGTAACAGTAAATGAAGGAGCCTTATTTTCTTTCTTAGTTTCTGTTTCAACCTTTGTTGTTACTTTGGTTTCTGCTTTCTTAGGTTCTACCTTCTTTGTTTCTGCTTTCTTTTCTGACTCCCTTGTGAAAACAAAAGAAGTCGGTTCTGAAGATGCCACGGGCACACTAACACTTTTGTTTAGCTCGCTTATATCATTCGAACCTACTGACCTATGTGTAAGAAAAAGTCCCGTTAGAAGCAGTGCAATAAATACAACTGCTCTGCGATATAGATTAAAAGCTTGTAGGTTCATATGATAATCCTCCTCCATTTTTAGTGTTCTATAAAGGATAGATACAGTTCATATGAATCTGGTTTTATTTTTAATTAGATTTTTTTAAACTCAGCCACAGTTACTTCTAACCACATACTCTTAGTCTACTAGAGAAGTAAAATAAAATCTTTTTAGCCTGCCAAAATTAAAAAATACTTCTGTAACGTCACAAAGCTCTGACGTACAGAAGTATTCTTTCTAAATCATTACTAGCCTAGAGACTATTTACACTGAAAACAGAAGTAATCCTTGATTTTCATATTAGCATAGAAAACAATAAACCCTAATATCTCCCCATATACGTTATTTATGATACGGTTCATTCTTCATAATTCTAAATGAACGATAAATCTGTTCCAAAAGTATCATTCTCATAAGCTGGTGCGGAAATGTAAGCTTTGAAAAGGAAAACTTTTCATTAGCTCTTGCCATAACCTTCTCGCTAAGTCCTAACGAGCCGCCTATGATAAAGTCTATCGTGGAATGTCCATCTATCATAAGCTCCTCTAAATGCCTAGACATCTCCACCGAATCCCTCTGCTTTCCCTCTATAGCCATAGCTATGACATAATCAGAATCATTTATCTTTTCAAGAATTCTATTTCCTTCCTTATCCTTCACATTTACCATCTCAGCATCAGAAAGAACTTCGGGACATTTCTCATCGCTTAGCTCTATTATATTTAGCGTACAGTATTTAGAAAGCCTTTTAGCATACTCCGCTATGCCTTCTCTTAGATAGCTTTCTTTTATTTTTCCTACACAGATAATGTTTATATTCATCTTGCTTAACCTTTATATTTATTGCACCTACCACTGTCATATACATGTATATACTTACTTATAACATTTAAGCAAGTCCTAGTACAGCTTATCTTGTATGAGCAGACAGCACGTAGGTTTGACATGGATGTCAAACCCCTTGACCACCGGCATGGATGCCGGATGGGCAAGGTAGTGCATTTTATTGTCTGCGAATAAAAGATTAGCTGTACTTGACGTAGCTTACCGTTATAAGTAAGTATTCATGTATATGACAGTGGTAAATATAAAAACTCAAAAAAGTAAAGCGCCACTGGCTAGGTGGCGCTTTTAAAAAAGGGAGAATAATGTTATGAAAAAAAATTATCTCTATTTGAGATGATTAAAGTATATAATTAAATTATGAAAAAATAATTATAAAATTGTGTTTTTTCTATGAACATTATTCCACAACCGTAAATCTATACGTCATCACTCTGCTGCTGAGGCCCCTTTTGTTCACCGCCATAATCTTTATAACAAAGTCACAAGGCTCAATGATCTTAAATGAACCATCGTAAAGCTCACCACCTGTAAGCGGATCGGAGCCGTCAAAGCTATAGTAAATAAGATCATCCTTTTGAGCAGCTGTCATAACAATATCAGTCTCTGTAGTGATTTCACCACCAGCTGGCTCTATCGTAGGAACCTCTGGAGGCTGATATTTAATCTCTACTAACGCATTTGTCTCATGGTTATACATCACCTTATCAGTAAGACAAACTGCCCTAATCTGATAGGTTCCCTCTTCCAGCTTCAACGGCTTTAGATACTTCACACCATTTGTCGCAGGATCACTTCCATCCAGAGTATAATACATACTGTGATTATGTGCATTCTTCATGGAAAGAATATAGTCATCAGAAAATGTCCCGCTTCCTGAGGTTATCTCAGGAGCTTCCAACACATACTGGCTAATTATGTCCTGATCCAAATAGTCCAAGCTCAAAAGCTCATCGATTTTATCAGGCATTTCTAATTTCTTATACGTGTTTATGAGATACTCATATCCAGAAAAGCTGGTATTATCAGCCTTCAGATAGCTAGTAAAGCAGCTAAGTGCATCCTCATAATCCTCGAGATTGTAATAGCATACACCGTTAATATATTCGACAAATGGCGACGCTTCCTCCATCATCTCGAGCTCACTTAATCGACTGATAGCAAGTCTATAGTCCTGTGCATCATATGCGTCCATAGCCAGATTATATCTGTATTCATAGCTGTTCGTCTCTTTAGTGTGCTTTGAAATAGCTATATTTACACCAATGCATAGCAAAATAATGGGGATAATAATAAGTAAAGCAAGCTTCATATAAAAGCTTTTTTTACTCTCCCCATCTTTCCTTTCAGGCATGCTTTCCTCTTTGGATGTATCTTGCTTTTTGACCTCAGTATTGGAATCACTAGACACTAAGCTGAAATCATCATCCTCCAAAGGATTATATGTCGGAACTATCTGTACCTCTGTTCCGCATTTTTCACAGTAAAGCTTGCCCGATTCTATTTCATTGCCGCAATTGGAGCATTTCATTTATTTACCAAACAAAGCTACAGATTCAACACAGTTATACATAAGCATAGCTATAGTCATAGGACCTACTCCACCTGGAACAGGTGTGATAGCGCTCACCTTTGGCTCTACATCATCATAGAGCACATCACCTGAGAGATGTCCATCCTCATTTCTGTGAATACCGACATCTATAACTACAGCGCCATCCTTAACGTAGCTGGAATCCACCATACCGTTCTTACCTACAGCGGCCACCAAAATATCGGCCTGTCTGGTAATCTCTTTTATATTCTGTGTCCTTGAATGGCAGATAGTTACCGTAGCATTTTCCTTTAAGAGAAGCTGTGAAACAGGCTTTCCTACTATATTAGAACGTCCGATTACCACACAATGCTTTCCAGCTATCTCGATATTTGTTCTTTTTAAAAGCTGAATAATTCCAGCTGGAGTGCAGCTTACAAAGCCTGGCAGACCAATGGATAAAGCACCTACATTCGCTGGGTGGAAGCCATCCACATCCTTCTTTGGATCGATAGTTCTAATAACCTCATCCTCATCCATATGCTTTGGAAGTGGAAGCTGAACCAATATACCATTTACATCAGCTCTTTCATTTAGCTCCTTTATAATGCTAAGAAGCTCCTCCTGAGTGGTCTCCTCTGGAAGCTCATAGGCTATCGAATTAATACCAATGTATTCACATGCCTTCTTTTTATTTCTGACATACACGCTAGAAGCAGGATCAGCACCCACCTGGATAACAGCCAGGGATATCTCTATTCCCTGTTCCTTATACTTCGCTACCTTTTCCTTAAGCTCGTCCTTAATCTCTGTAGAGATTCTCTTGCCATCGATAATAATTGCCATACATTTACTCCTTTAGAAACATTAGAACAATCCAGTGATAACGCCATCCTCATTTACATCTATACGCTCTGCAGCAGGAACCTTTGGAAGACCTGGCATTGTCATTATAGAACCAGTAACAGCTACGACAAAGCCTGCACCTGCAGACACATATACCTCTCTTACATTAAGAGTAAAGTCACTTGGACGGCCAAGAGCCTTCGCATTGTCAGAAAGTGAATACTGAGTCTTAGCCATACATACAGGAAGATGTGAAAGTCCCATATCGCTAATTCTCTTAAGCTCCTTAGTAGCAGCCTCAGAATATGCCACTTCCTTTGCTCCGTATATCTTGGTAGCTATGGCATTTATCTTATCCTTAAGCTCAATATCATCCTCATATAATACCTTGAAATCAGACTTCTTATTCTCAAGTGTATAGAGCACCTTCTTAGCCAGCTCTACACCTCCTTCGCCGCCATTTGCCCATACCTCTGACATAGCGAACTCACAGCCGCGTTCCTCGCAGAAGTTCTTAACAAATTCTCTCTCTGCATCTGTATCT
>JAZRWF010000063.1:0-6107 GCA_045599565.1 Lachnospiraceae bacterium | reverse complement strand
GAAGAATACTTTACCATGCGTATAGACATTATTTGAGTCGATATAATTAATCTTTAGTGGATGGAGTAAAATAGCCACTGCTATCTGTGCTATCGTCATAACAAAAGCTATTCTCATCCACCAGTCTGAAATATTTTCTCTATGTTTAATATGTGTATATATCCAGCCGAAGATAGAATAGAGAAGTATGCCTATCGCTATATAGTAAAAAACGATCGACAGGAGCAAATGCACCCAAAACAAGCCAGGCGAAGTATATCCACTCAATACTCGGTCTGAAACCTCACCTATAAGTGCAAATGCATTTCCAATAATCATATTGGTAAACCAGGTCTGCGTTTTTTCATTTCGCTTTGTCACCAGCTGAAACACAATTAAAATCAAGCAAATAAGAACACAAAAGGTTTCAACACTAATACTTATTGAATTAAAGTCCATAGCTGAAGCTCCTAACTAACGCACAACAAATCTACTGTTTCCAATTATACTTTATTAGCATAGGTATTCACAACCAATATTTTCCAACATTACGTCAGTTTTACGCATTTTTCCTCTGGACATTTACAATATAGATTCCGATGCACACAAGAGCCAGTGCTGCTGCGCTTTTTAGCCCCAGTGAATCCCCTTCTTTTAATAGAATCGCAGACAGTAGCACGCCAAACACCGGATTCATAAATCCAAAAACTGCCACCTTTGAAACTGGATTATACTTTAAAAGAATTCCCCAAAGAGAATATGCAAACGCCGACACAAAGGACAGCCAAAGCAGCATAAGCACCGCACGTCCCGTAAATGTAGTCAGTCTTCCTCCAAACAAAAGGCCGCACACTGACAGAATAATGCCTCCCACAAAGAACTGATATCCGCTTAGCATAACGGTATCATATTCCTTTGAATATCTTTTTAGGCACGCCGATGAAACTGCATAGGCTATAGCTGTAATTATGATAAAGCTCTCTCCTTGAATGCTAAATGAGGTATCTATACCGCTTCCAGTTATATTCACAAGTACCACCCCTGCAAAGCCTACCAGACAGCCAAGCATTTTCCTGGCAGTAATTTTCTCCTGATGAAAAATCAACGCAGCCACAATTATAGCCGCAAATACATTTACACCCATAATAATAGACGACTTTACACCGGTAGTATGAGCCAGACCTATATAAAAAAACAAATACTGAATAACAGTCTGCCACATGCACAGTACAAATATTTTAGGATAAGCCCCTTTAGTCGGAACCAAAGGCTTTTTCTGCAGGAAGCTGCCAATAATAACCACCAACACTCCCGCCAAGGTGAATCTGGTACCTGCATATAAAATCTGCGTAGCCGTATCAGCTGCATCTATCTGCATCCACTCGTATCCAAGCTTTATACATGGAAACGCACTTCCCCAAAGAGCACAGCATATAAGTGCCCCCAGCCAGACCACCACGGTCTTTGTCATAATTTTCTCATTCATCTTCTTACTTAGCCTTCACAAATATCAGAACCTCATCTATGTCAGCCTTGACATAGTGATGTCCCTTTATCATATTCTCTTCCTCGTAGTCTTCCACGCCTTTTACACGATAGCAGGTCATATCCTGCGGCAAATACACATGTCGACCAGTCACATTTGCCTGATAAACAGGAGCTATCATAACACTCTCGCCTACCATAAGCTGATCCTCGATATGTCTTGCCTCTGCATCAAGTGGATATGCAATTCCAAGCGGTGTAAACATAAGCTTATTATTCTCGATGGAATCCAAATAACTCTTGTACAAATATGGAATCAATGCATAGCGAAGCTTAAGCAGCTTTCTAAATGCATCTATGTTTTTGAACCTATAAAACTCCTGCTCTCTGGTGCCAAGTGCCGAGTGATTTCGACACAGTGGAGTAAAGATAGAAAGCTCTAAAAACCTCATGGCCAAATCTTCATTTGTATCAAAACCGAAGCCGCAGGTGTCTGCTCCCACATACAAGAATCCGCACATATTCAGTCCCGGAAGCTGATGCATTATAAGCTCAATATGACTGTAGAACGAGCAGTTATCTCCCGTCCAGATACCACCGTATCTGTGAGCACCTATATATGATGAACGAGAGAATATGAGGCTGTTGCCTTTTCCCAGCTGCTCATCCAAGGCCTCAGACCCAGCCTTTAACATGTTTAAACCATATATATTGTGAAGTCTGTCATGTCTTATTAGACCTCTATCCGTCTCATGATAAAAGCTCTGGTAGTCCTCGTCATTATGTGCCATACCATCTACGACGCCTATCATATTCCACAGTTCCTGGAGCTTTAGGCTGTCCTGTTTTTCACTCACCTTTGCCACCTCATCCAAGGCATTCTTTAGGGTCTTCGGCGAATAGAATGAAGCAGGCTCATTCATATCATTCCAGAAGCCATCCACGCCGGCATCTGTGAAAAATCTATACTTGTCACCATACCATTTTCTAACCTCAGGCTTCATGAAATCAGGAAGCGCAGAAAGCCCTGGCCATACTGCGATAGGATAAATCTCTCCATCCTTATCCTTGCAGTAATAGTCATTCTTTTTGCCCTCATCGTAGATATCAAAGCCTTCTTCCATCTTTACACCAGGATCCACGTTTGGCAGCAAATGTATCCCCTGTTCCTTCATTTCTGAAACAAAGCTCTTAAAATCCGGATAGTTTTCCTGATTTAAGGTGAAGACCTTGTAATCATCCATATAGTCTATATCCACGTAGACCATATCAAGGGGCATGTCCGAATCCTTGTACCCCTTTACCACACGTCTGATATCATCCTCAGACATGTAACCCCAGCGGCTCTGACCGAAACCAAAGGCCCACTGTGGTGCTTTATAAGAAGGTCCAATAAGCGCTCTGAATTCATTGATTATTTTTTCAGAGCTCTCCGCTGTGATTACATATAAATCATAGTTTACGGTCTTCCCCTCTATCTCATCATCTGGATATACAGGTTCGCCTAATGTAATCTTTAGCACATCCTTATCTGAATCGCCTATGTCATATATCACCTTCGACGGATAGTCTATAAACAGTCCAGTTTTCTTCCCATCTACCCTGTCCACAATGATAAAATTATGCGAACCGTAAAGCGAATACTTATCCTCATTGTGATGCGGATCATCTGTGTTATAGCTGATATATGTAAAGCCTCTTTTATTTATTCCGTGAAGACTTTGACCTAGACCATAGACCACATCCTCTTTATCAAGAGCTATAATTAATTCCTTACCATCGCTTTTTATAATAATACCATTATCGTCTGCTTCCGCTGCCTTGCCCTCAGCCACATTACTATCATCGAACACTGCATCTGTAAAAAATGGTTCTCCAAATCTAATCCTCTTTATCATCTCAACCCCTCAATCGATTATTTCCTTTTACCGTTTTTTCTTTTTATTTTCAAACTCCCTACGCCAACCTTCCACTGGCGATATACCAAGAGTGATATAACCATCCTCATAAGATATATAGATATCTATCAAACCCATTTTCAAAAGCTCTGCCAGGGCATCCTTTCCATACTTCCATTCCTCCACAGATACAATCTCTAAATCCACATCATCGGAACCACGGTATATTTCATTCAGAAGCTTGAATGAAATATCTGAGACAAACAAATTCATTAAAAAAGGTTTTTTATAAAACTCATCTGCTATGCAGCTAACCAACGCCACTTTATCCGCATCCTTTGAATATGCTATTTCCAGTTTTTTACACATCGCAGTCAAATCTGCTTTAGTATTTTTTAGCAAAAGCGACTGCCAAGTTTTTCCTTCATCTATTGGACTATAGACTATCTCACAATCATCTTCATCTGCAGCTATTGCAAAGAATTCATCGATTCCCTTTATCCCCTTATTGACTGATGAAAACCTTTTTTCCACCACTCGTGGATCATCATAAGCGAAATCCCATTCATCCGAAAACACATCAGAATAATCATCATCCAGTAAATAATCATCAAAAAAGCCTTTCTCATCTCCCACCAGCACATCAGCTAATGCCTTGACCATATTACCAGCATATTTATCCCCAAATTCCTTTTTTGACATACTAGATGCCGACTTAACCAGTTCCTCAAGAGAAACTCCCATAGCATCTATGATCTCTCCTAGCATATCTATCATTTTCGGATTCATACTCTCCATATCGTCTTTTGCTTTTTCACAAGCAGCGATCTTGCCTATCTCGAGCGGAATATTTGCTCTTCTACAAAAGTCTTCCAGTAAAGAAAACAGCATAGGATTTGGGCATACTATTTTTTTAGGTCTTCCATTCTCACGTATGGCTTGGCATAGCATCTCCAGACCCTTGCCATCGGTTTCATCACCTGCATAGATACAATGATCTAATATCATTCCATCCTTTCTATTGACTATCAGGAAAACCTTAGGTAATACTTCTCGTCCATCGTCAGACATATCTACCATATCCAGAGCCACGTACCAATCCATCTCCCAAATCTGCTGTGTTATTCTTTTTGCATTTAAAGCTTTATATTCCTCATCATCCTCCATTATAAGCTTAGGATATTTATATTGTTCATTCGAATATACTTCCGCCCGACACGTCCACTGTCCTTGAACTAGATTAAAGCGATGCAGACTTATGGTATTAATCACCGAATACTTAATTTTGTTATACGGACCTCCCTTAAGAATATCTATCAATATCCGTAAATACTTTCTAAGAAGGTCAACATCCTCATTACATATCTGCGAAGGAAGATATCCAGCTTCATATTTTTCAAAATAAATCCAATTATTCCCCTTAAAAGACAGCCCCAGTTCGTTTATGGTTTGAAGCTGTTTTAAATTCAACGCTGACTTTTTATCAATATACATATTAATACAATGATTATTAGCAGCTACCAGCTCTTGCGGAACCCTTGGATCACTAGCTGCATGAAACATTCGACGCAACTCATCATAGCCTCTTTCTCCTATAAACAGAGAAAACCCATATTCCATTCCTCCATCGCCCATGATTGAGATGTATCCTGTTTCACACCCTTCTGGCTGTATAACCACTATTTCGTCATTCCCAAAGTTCGTCCAGGGCTTCATAGCCTTAAATTCCTTAGCCAACTCATATAACTCTTTCCACTTGCTCACCTGTTTTGAATTCATAGTCTATCTCCCCGTCACTAAAAATAAAAAAGAAATCCTTCCCGAGTTCTACTTTTCATCCACCACCTGGAAAATGAAAAATTTTAAATAATAGCTTTCTGGCACTCCTGGTGCGCTGGAAACAAGTATCGGATGATCAGGTGACTGCGTTCTAAACTCCACCTGACGAAGTCGTTTGTGCACGGCCTTTGCAGCCTCCTTGACTGTACGCTCCAAAAGCTCCTGTGTCATGAAATGTGAGCAGCTGCAGGTAGCCAGATATCCTCCGTCTCGCACCAGCTTAAGCCCCTTCATATTTATTTCTCTATAGCCTTTAATAGCATTCTTCGTGGCCTCTCTCGACTTAGTAAATGCTGGCGGATCAAGAATGACTACGTCATAGCTTTCACCCTGAGCATACAGCTTTGGAAGCTCATCAAGTACATTTGCCGCCCTAAACCTTACTGTTTCACTCAGATTATTTCTGGCTGCATTTTCAGTCGCCTGCTGCACTGCGAATTCAGATATATCAAGACCTAGCACATCGCTTGCTCCTGCTATACCAGCATTTAACGCAAAGGTTCCCATATGCGTAAAGCAATCAAGCACCTTTTTGCCCTTACATATACGCTGCATAGCAAGGCGATTGTACTTCTGATCTAAAAAGAAGCCAGTCTTTTGACCATTTACGACATCCACCATGTACCTAACACCATTCTCTGTGATAGCTACATTGGTATCGAATTCCTCGCCTATAAATCCCTTATGTTTTTCCAGTCCCTCCTTTATACGCTCTGCAGCATCACTTCTTTCATATACGCCTCGAATAGTAATGCCATCCTGCCTTAAGGTGTCCTTTAGAAACTCTACTATTTTCTCTTTGAACTGCTCCATGCCAAGAGCCAGGCACTCCACCACAAGCACATCCTCATACTTATCGATCACAAGCCCTGGAAGAAAATCCGCCTCACCGAATATCACTCTGCA
>JAZRWF010000062.1:0-14609 GCA_045599565.1 Lachnospiraceae bacterium | reverse complement strand
GGCTGATGAGATGGTTAAGTACTCTAAGAATAATATTTTGGCTCAGGCAGGTCAGTCTATGCTGGCTCAGGCTAACCAGAGTACTCAGGGTGCTCTTTCACTTCTCGGCTAATAAGTGCCTAATTCAAGGGGCTCCTCGAAAGAGGAGCCCTTTTTTTGAAAAAAATTTAAATTAGGGGTTAAGTATTTGACAAAGTCTCCGATATAGAATGTGTAAACAGGAAACAAAGCAAAGAATGCTTTAGATAAACGGATTTCACGGAGGTAAACGCAAATGGTAGTACAGCACAATATGCAGGCGATGAATGCCAGCAGAGTTTTGAACATCACAACTGATGCACAGGCTAAGAATACAGAGAAGCTTTCATCAGGTTATAGAATTAACAGAGCAGCAGATGATGCAGCTGGTCTTTCAATCAGTGAGAAGATGCGTAAGCAGATGAGAGGCCTCGACAGAGCTTCTACTAATGCACAGGATGGTGTATCTGCAGTACAGACAGCTGAAGGTGCGCTGGCAGAAGTGCATGATATGCTACAGCGTATGAATGAGCTTACTATTCAGTCGGCTAACGGTACTAACTCTACTACAGACCGTCAGGCTATTCAGGCTGAGGTAGATCAGCTTGTAACTGAGATCGATCGTGTAGCTACCACTACCAAGTTTAATGAAACCTACCTTTTGAATGGTACAGGTACATCTAAGATGGATTCGACTAAGGCCTTAGAGTTTAAGCTTCAGGTGGGCGCAGACAGCTATTCTACCAATATGATTACAGTTAATATTTCAGCTATGGATGCAAAGGGAATTGGTCTTGTTAAGTCTGGTGCTCCAGGTAAGGCTTCTACATCGGTAGATGTTTCTACTCAGAGCGCAGCTACAGCAGCCATTGATGTGATAAGTAAAGCTCTTGAAAATGTATCTAAGCAGAGATCTGCGCTTGGTGCTATCCAGAATAGACTTGAGCATACTATCAAGAACCTGGATAACGTAGTAGAGAATACCACAGCAGCTGAGTCACGTATCCGTGATACAGATATGGCTGATACTATGGTGGAGTACTCTAAGAATAATATTTTGGCTCAGGCAGGTCAGTCTATGCTGGCTCAGGCTAACCAGAGTACTCAGGGTGTTCTTTCGCTCCTTGGCTAATCGAATTAGATGAAATAGTGTGTTTTATATGGGCTGCTTCTGTGGAGGCAGTCTATTTTAGTAGAAAGGGATTTCCATGTCAGATGTTTTATTAACCATATCGCTTTTGTGCTCAGGCAGAAAGGATACTACAGAGGATTGTTTAAAATCGCTTATGCCTATACGAGAGAGAATATCTTCAGAGCTGATCGTAGTAGATACTGGCTGTGATGATGAGCTGCGCACTGTAATAGCTAAGTATGCGGATCAGATAATACCTTTTAAGTGGATAGATGACTTCTCTGCAGCTAGAAATACAGGCTTAGATGCAGGTAAGGGTGAATGGTTTATGTTCATAGATGATGATGAGTGGCTTACATCTACTGACGATATTATTAATTTTTTTGAATCTGGCATCTATAAGGATTATAAATCCGCTGCATATCAAGTAAAGAGCTACCTTAATAAGGAGCGCACGATTAGTAATGCAGACTGGACTCTTAGGCTATTTTATATAGGGGATGGAAATCGCTTTTGGGGTATGATACATGAGTATCCAAAGGAGCAGGGGGGAGAGCGCTATTATCTAAAGGATATCGCAGATCATACAGGCTATTATTATGAAACTCCTGAGCAGAAAATAGCACATACTTATCGAAATATAAAACCTCTTGAGAAAATGATAGAGATAGATCCTACCAATATGAGATGGTATTATCAGCTGGCACAGGAGTACAGGGTTATCTCTAATTTTTCTGGTATGAAGGATATATGTCTTCGTATGGCAGATGCGTTAGCTGATTGTAATACAGATAGGGAAGCTGTGTATAGAGCTACTTTCTATGTGGGCGCTATACTAGCTGAGGAGGGTATGAAGGACAAGGCTCTTGCCAGAAAGCATTTTAAGCTTTTTAGCAAGGATAAGAGAAATAATATTTTTGGCAAAGCCATGTTTTATAATATAGGCACCATGCAGACCCTCGAGGATCAGGAGTTTGATAAATGCATAGAGTATGCTAAAAAGTATTATGAGATATATGAAAAGTACCATGATGATAAGGTGCTTCAGGCGGACGGTGCGGGTTTTTTTGTACAGGATGCCATGTGGAAGGAGACGGCTAATGGTGTACTGCAGGCACAGATAATAGCCATGATTATGTCTGGAAAGTTCCAAGGTATATATGATTTGTATAACACTATGGATTTGACTACCTCACAAATGATAGGTGAGTTTAGGCTGGCAGTGGCTGTTATAGAGGCGTTATCAAAGCATCCTGAGGAGGAGGAGCTGTTAAAGATTTTTGAGCTTGAGTGCAACGATGCTAGATTAAATCATAAGCTGGATGGCGTTATCTTGGGTATAAGAGATGAGAGCAAGGTTTACTTTAACAATCTTGCAAGCATAGCTGACAAGGTGGATTCTGATTTTTATTTCCTGTATTATCTTAAAGCTATAGATGCTAGAAATAGCGGCGATAAGTCTCTTTATGCCAAGAAAATTATGGATATACCTACTAGCACCTTCTTCACAGGGGTAGATTTATTAACTGGCAGCAAATCATACGATGAGCTGGCAGAAATAGTGGATGAGTTTGAAACACTGGATCTTCCAAACAATAGAAATTGCTATGCACAGATGAAACTGGCGGAGAAGAGGCTTGGTATAAAACCAGCCGAAAGCTATGATGATTTTGAAGACTTGTTAAATGATTTGCTAGTGTATGCGGTTACTTGTCTGGAGTTTTATGAGATATATTTTAAGCCAGAAGTATTTGAAGAGGGAATGGAGATTTTGCCATCGAATGCTAGGGTGGCGGTATATCTTTCACAGTTTATGGATGTGATGAATGATGACTTTAGAACAGCTTTTGCTGTGTTGAAGGATGCTGTTTCAGAGTGGCATGTCACAAAGTCTTACATCAGTAAGCTATCTGCGCTTTATGGAGTTTATGTAAAATTAACGATGTAGTTATGAAAGAAAAGATTATTTCTGTTTGCATAATAACAAAAAACGAAGCAAAAAAGCTTGAGAGATGTTTAAAGTCTCTCAAGCCTTTTGACTTTGAGATAGTGGTTATAGATACTGGTTCTGAGGATGATACGTCAGAGGTGATGAATGCGCATGCTGATGTGAAAGGCAAATTTGAATGGTGCGATGATTTTGCGGCCGCGAGGAACTTTGCTGCGGCCTCTGCCAGCAATGATTTTATTATCTCTTTAGATAGCGATGAGTGGATAGAGACGATAGATTTTATTTCTATAAATGATTTCTTTGAGCATAGATCGATGTCATCAGTTGGACGACTTGAAATATTAAATCAAGTGGATTTCGATGGAGAGATATCGGTATCGAAAGAATGGATTCCGAGAGTTTACAATAGGAACTACTTTGCATATAAGGGCAGAATTCATGAGCAGATAGAACCTTTGTCGGATGGCGTTTTGGCAGATAGAGTGAATGTGAAGCTAAGCGCAAATCATGATGGATATCTTGTAAATGGTAAAGCATTTCTTAAAAAGATAGATAGAAATATCAGTCTTTTGATGTGCGAAATCGAAAAGAATGGTGAAGATGCATATCTTTATTATCAGTTAGGGAAAGCATATTTCCTAAAAAAGGATTATGTAAAATCGGTAGAAGCCTTTGAAAGAGCCTGGGATTTTGATATCGATGTGAAGCTGTCTTATGTTCAGGATTTGATGGAGACATATGGATATGCACTTTTAAATACAGGTAGGAAAGAGTCAATGATGATATTGCCTGAGATGTATGAGGTGTTTGGTCACACGGCTGACTATGCATTTGTGACGGGCCTGGCATATATGAACAATGGTTTATTTGACAAAGCCATAGAAATGTTTGTGACAGCTACGACATTTAAAGAATGTACTGTCAGCGGTACGAATTCATATAAAGCTTGGTATAATGCCGGAGTGATTTGCGAGTGCCTAGGGAAAAAATCAGATGCGAAATCATATTATTTAAAATGCGGTGAGTTTGACAGGGCTAAGGAAGCAATAAGCAGACTGTAGGGGATACGGAATGAAAAGGGTAGTATCAATATATACAGCAGGTAATGGCTGGTGGAATGCAGCGTTGGTAAAGGATCATGGATTAATAGTACATTTGTTGGCAAAAGAGCATGATTGCGAATGTACAATGCTTGGAATGAATGAAGGTGATTCCTTTACTAATGCAAAGTATATTCCGGATGTTAAGCTGGAGCCACTTGAAAACTTTGGCGCTGAAAGCTTGAAAGAGTACATGAGATGTCATGCTAAGGAAATAGATATTCTGGTAGTTAGTTCTGTTTATATTAACAGCGTGTTAACTGCCTGTGCTTATAAGAGATATAATCCAAAGGGAAAGCTGTATCTTCCACTAGATATGAACTCTGGATGGATGAAAACTATAGATTGGAGCGATCAAGGAATAAACAGACTGTTTAAGATAGCTGATGTTATAGGGAGTTCCTGTTTGAAGTTAGTAGATGAACTGTCTATAAAGGCGAAAAAACAGGTAGATTATATTCCGAATTGCTTTTTTAATTACACTGATCTCTCTATCGAATACGACTATGAGAAAAAAGAAAACTATATAATAACAGTTGGTAGAATAGGGGCACTGCAAAAAGGTCATGAGACGCTTTTGAATGCTTTTGGAATAGCGTCTGCCAGCATAGCTGAATCATGGAGGCTTGTATTGGTAGGGGGTGTCGATGAAACGTTTAATTCATATGTTGATGCTTTTTTTGCTGCATATCCACATCTTCGAGATAGAGTGCTTTTTACTGGTGCTATACACGATAGAGTTGCCTTGTATGATTGGTATAAAAAAGCCAAGATGTTTGTATTGACATCCAGGTGGGAAGGTGGCACACCTAATGTGGTGGCTGAGGCATTGAACTTTGGCTGTACTATAGCTGTTACAGATTTTGATGCCGCGTTGGAGGCCATTAATTTCGGAAAATGCGGCATGCATTGTGAAATAGATAATGAGGAAGCATTTGCTGAAATATTGGTAAAAATGACCTCTGATGAATTGGCCTTAAGGAGAATGTCTGAGAATGCACTCGCTTATGGAAGGGATTGCTTTAATGCATCTATGAGAGTGAGCTATTTATATGATAGACTCTGTGGTGAAAACACTATAGAAAATGTAGATTTTACTCAAAATATTTCTGCGTGTATAATTTGTAGAAATCAGCCTCAAAAGGTTCAGCTGACAGTAAAAATGCTTTCATTATATGGCTTTGAGATTGTGCTTTTGGATTTGGGTTCATCTCCAGGAAGCTTTGAAGACATTTATGGTTTGGTCGATGTAACAGGTGTTTACGATGATGCAATGAATCTGTCGGGAGCTAGAAATTTTGCAGCATCCTTGGCAAGTAATGACTATATACTGATGATGGATGGTGAGGATTGGCTCACAGGACTTGACGAGGCAGAGTTAGAGGAGTTTTTTACTGAATACTCAGACAAGACTATAGGTAATATAAGCATTAGAGTTCGAAGCACTAGTGGAAACGAAAATGAGTTTTTAGATGAGGTTTCGCCTAGAGTCTATGATAGAAGATTTTTTAAGTATTCAGGCAGAATGGGGAATACCCTTGTATCGTGCGATGATAGCGGTGATACATATACTGCTGATTTAGCGATAAAAGTTATGAGTGCTGCATATGATAAGTCAGGTGAATGGACCTTTGATAAGCTTGGGGATGATTTAAAACGTATATCCTATGACCTTCAGGAGAATGGTTTGAATAGTGATAATGTGTATGCTCTTAGTAAGGTATACTATTTGAATGGCGAATATGAAAAGGCAAATGAAATGTTAAAAAGACTTGAGTCACTGTGATGACTCAAGTCTTTTTTATCTACTCTCTATAAACTTCTGCTCACGTCTGGCTTCTTCGTCGTTATAGTGGCAACATATCTTTGCTTCTCTTGAATCCTTTTGGACAGCTGCGGTAAGCTGTGTGTTCGCCTGATCATACTGAGAAGGCATATAATAGATTCGGTCTCTGTAATATAAAACAAATATTCAATATTGAATATTTAGATATTATATGATAAATAATATTCACTAGTGTGAAATTTAGAAGTGTGAATATACGAGGGGAATATGAGATGACTATTAGTGAAAGAATTTTAAGAGTGTTAAAAGAAAGAAATATGACGCAGATTGAATTTGCTAAGCAGGTAGGAATAGCGACTAGCACTATCAGTGAGTGGAAGAAGAGAAAAACCAATCCTTCTGTTGATAAACTTATGGATATCTGTAATGTTTTGCAGATAACTCCGGAGCAGTTACTTACCGGTAAAGGTATAGAAGATGAGGATGAGATTGCTACTGCGATGCCGGAGAGTAGATTTACCCCTCGGGACATTCGAATGGTTGAAGATTATCATGGACTTAAAGAAGAGCAGCAGAAGCGACTCCTGGCTTATATAGAAGCCCTTAAAAAGATTGAGGGCTTGGAAGAGCTGTAGATTTGAAGAGGAAAACTGATTTATGAATTCAGAGACACAGGTTATATCGACTGTTGAGGATATTAAAAATAGAGTATACTTGATTCGGGGGAAGCAGGTGATGTTAGACTTTGATCTTGCAGAAATATATGGATATGAGGTAAAGCGTTTGAATGAACAGGTTAAACGTAATAATAGACGATTCCCAGAAGATTTTATGTTTCAAACGACCAGGGAAGAAGTTGAACTCGTGAAGTCGCAGATTGCGACTTCACGAAAAGGAACGCTTTTTGAAGGGCAAGAGGGTGGTCGTAGAAAGTTACCTTATGCGTTTACAGAGCAGGGCATTTATATGTTAGCAACAGTGCTTAAAGGAGAATTAGCTGAGCAGCAAAGTGTTTTTATTATGCGCGCATTTAAAGAGATGCGCCATTTTATTGCTAATAATGCACTTCTGTTTGAAAGAATAAATGCTGTTGAGCTTAAGCAATTGGAATATCATGATCGATTTTTGATTATAGATGGAGCGGACGGATATCACATTGGAGCTTCCTTAAAGGATGCAGGAAAGAAATGCTTTGGAATCACTAAAATAGAGGGCGCTGATGATATCAAAGATATCGTAAAGAAGGCACAACAGACAGGTATATAAGGGCAATTAGGAAAAGGAAATAGTGATAAACGGTGTGGTTTCTAATAAGTTATAGCAATAGCTATAGTTATAGTTAGTCTATCTACTCTCTATAAACTTCTGCTCACGCCTGGCTTCTTCGTCGTCAGGGACAAATGCAAGATACTCTCTGATGGCGGATTTGGCTTCGTTCCACCTCAGAAGATGCTCTAGGGTGGCTACGCGGCCTCTCAGGAGCTGCGCCTTAACGTGTTCTGAAGCTTCCATCTCGAGGCCTGCATTGTAGTAGCTAAGTGCCTCCTCATAGTTTCCTGAATTCATCTCTATATCGCCTAGCTCTGCGAGTGCATCTGCCGTTACAGAATCACTTCTGACGTATTCCATAAGCAGCATGGAAGCATTGGCTTCATCGCCATAGTGGCGATACACCTTCGCAAGGTACACCTTGGCCTCTACAGAACCCTTTTGAACAGCTGCTGAAAGCTGTGTGTTGGCCTGATCGTACTGGGCGAGCATGTAGTAAATGCGGCCTCTGTAATAATAGCCTTCAGCGCTCTCGTCTTTCAATACCAAGGCATCGTTCATGAAATCTATACCCTGGCTGGTATAGCCATGCTGGTTAAGATTTTCATACATTTGGATATAGAGCTGGTACGATGGATTAATGGCGGCCGCGCTGGTATAATCTGCGCAGGCAGCTGAGACGTCGCCATAAGCCACATAGCAGCAGCCGCGAAGGAAATAGCTTCGCCAGTCGCTAGGGTCATAATTTATCAGTGCGTTGTATACTAAAAGTGCGTGCTCGAAATCGTCAGCTGCATATAAAGAAGCAGCTTTATAGAAGGAAATATCACGCTCGAGCTGTGTTATTTTGCCAGAGCATAGGGAGAGTGCGATGTCGAATTTCTCACAGGCTCCATAATAGTTCCCACTCTCCATGAGAGCGATACCCTCATCTCTTAATGCTGTGGATTCTATGGTGTAATCCTTGCAGCCGACAAATGTGTTAGCGGCAAGAACGATTGTGATGGCAAATATTAACTTGTGTCTTTTAATATTAGTCATTATTCTGTCTTTGATTCTTCCTCCGCTGGTGCGGCTAATCTGACATTTATACGTGTTATACGCATATGATGTACTTCTAAAACTCTAAGAATGTGTCCCTGCTCAGAAACATATATTTCGCCCACATGTGGGAAATGGTCAAATGCACCTGTAAGATAGCCACCGATAGTGTCATAATCGTCCGATGTGAAGCCGAGCGGCAGCTTGTGACAAAGATCCTCCAAATTCGCAGAACCCAGAACTCTGTATTCGCGTTCTCCGAGCTCAACGATATCATCCTCTTCATCGGTATCGTACTCATCTCGTATTTCGCCTACGATTTCCTCGATGAGGTCCTCCAAAGTTATCATGCCGCTGAGCGCGCCATATTCATCCAAAACCATGGCCATGGCCATACCTTTGTCGCGCATTTCATCAAATAAATCAGAGATGTCCTTCTGCTCATAGGTGTAATAGACATTTCTAAGGTGTTCCTTTATGACAAATGCATCCCAATCAGGGTAGGCTATCATGTCCTTGATATTTACCATACCGATGACATTGTCCGGCTCGCCGTCGAAAACAGGTACACGAGTGTACATGCATTCCTTGAAAAGTTTGAACAAGTCGGACGCCGAGGCGTCTACAGAAATCATAGTCATATCGATACGGGGTATCATGGTCTCTTTAGCGGTAGCATCAGAGAAATCGAAAACCTTGTGAATCATGTCACGCTCATCTTCCTCGATGGCGCCGCTTTCGTGGCTTACATCCACGATGGTACGAATCTCATCCTGAGTGATGATGACATCCTTGAAGTCTGGGTCAACGCCCAAAATACGCATGAAAATTCCTGAGAAGAAATTTACTATGGCTATGACAGGCGTCAAAAGCTTCATGAGTAGCCCAATTATGCCAGACACCTTGCAGGATAGTGTTAGAGAATTGATACTCGCCATGGATTTCGGGCTGATTTCACCGAAAATCAAAATTAAAAAGGTAAGTATTCCGGTGGCTATACCGGCTCCCTTTGAGCCGAGCATTTTAGTAGCCACTATAGTAGCTAGTGATGAAGCGGAAAGGTTTACTATATTATTTCCAATAAGAATGGCAGAAAGCATTTTCTTGGGTGTGCTTATTACCTTTATCGTGCGTGCTGCTTTCTTGTCTCCATCATCAGCGAGCGTTTTTAATTTTATTTTGTTTACAGTCGTAAGCGCAGTCTCGGCACCTGAAAAGAAGGCAGAGAGTGCAATCAGTGCAACTAAAACGATGACTTGGATAATAGTCTTGGTACTGTCCGGGTCCATGTGAGTGATAAATCTCCTTTTCTTATAATCCTTGGTTTATATATGCTTCCTGCTCGGCAGTCAGCTTATCTATGGAAATGCCGAGTGAAGCAAGCTTTTTATTCGCAATAGCTAAATCTACTTCTCTAGGAACGACGATAAGCTTTTCAGTAATTTTGTCATGATTTTCTACTATATACTTAGCTGACATAGCCTGCACAGCGAAGCTCATGTCCATTATTTCGGCTGGATGTCCGTCGCCGCACGCGAGATTTACAAGACGTCCTTCTCCCAAAACATAGATGCAGGCATCCTTTCTTACGCGATATCCGATGATGTTGGCTCTCTGCTCAAAGCTTTCAAGAGCAGCCTTTCTAAGACCTGCCATGTCGATTTCTACATCGAAGTGACCTGCGTTACATAGGATAGCACCATCCTTCATGGTCTGCATCTGAGCTACTGAGATAACACCTGCACAGCCGGTAACTGTAACGAAGAAATCACCTACCTTAGCAGCCTCGTCCATAGTCATAACGGTGAAGCCGTCCATAACAGCCTCGATAGCCTTTATAGGGTCTACCTCGGTAACTATTACCCTAGCACCTAGTCCCTTGGCTCTCATAGCTACGCCCTTACCGCACCAGCCGTAACCGGCTACTACTACTTGCTTTCCGGCTACTATAAGGTTCGTAGTACGGTTAATTCCATCCCAAACAGACTGGCCGGTACCGTATCTGTTGTCAAAGAGGTGCTTACAGTCAGCATCATTTACCATAACCATAGGGAATTTAAGCTGATCTGCAGCTGCCATAGCTTTAAGTCTGATGATACCAGTGGTGGTTTCCTCACAGCCGCCGTATACGTACTGTAGCTCGTCTTTAAGCGTGGTGTGAAGCATGTGTACCAGGTCACCGCCGTCATCAATGATGATATTACAGTGATTAGTTAGAACAGCCTCTATGTGACGATTATATTCCTCTTCGGTACATGCGTGGTAAGCGAATACATTCAGTCCATCAGCTACTAGTGCAGCTGCTACGTCATCCTGTGTAGAAAGAGGGTTAGAGCCTGTGATGTACATATCAGCTCCTCCTGCTGCGAGAACCTTGCAAAGGTAAGCTGTCTTAGCTTCTAGGTGTACTGAAAGAGCTATTCTTATGCCTTTAAATGGCTGTGTCTCTGTAAATTCTGCCTCGAGTGAACGAAGAAGAGGGCAGTTTTTCTTTACCCAATCTATCTTGTGCGCTCCTGATGGAGCGAGGTTTATATCTCTAATATCAGATGCCATGGAATATACCTCCTATAAGTCAAATACTGCGCAATATTATAGCATTTATTCACTATAGTTACAAGGTTCAGCATCTTGTTTACATTTGTTCAGTATCATGTTTACACTGGTTCAGCATCTTGTACACATTGGCGATGGGGTGTGATTTTCTTTTAGGTGGTGTGATGGGCAAAAAAAGCAACCGTTACAGTGAAATGAGGTGTTTTGGTTGCTTTATTTTGATGTGGATAGGGGATAAAGCAACTGTTTTGTGCGTTGCTTTGTGTTCAGTTGCCTTTTTGGGGTGCAAATAGTACGAAAAGGCAACTGTTTTCAGAGCTTTGGTGAGTTTAGTTTACATTTGCTGATGGAAATGGTACGAAAAGGCAACGCTGGGCTAAGAATTCTTTAGATGCGTTGCTTTACGGGACTCGTAATCGTGCGTGGCTTTTGGAAGGTCTAAATGTATGGCAAAATGGGACTATATATAGTAGTGCGATCAAATATGACCACAAAACTTCGTAAAATGATTATTGACAGTAAAATACTATATATAGTACAATATTTCTACATTGTGGCAGATATGGCCACAAGATAATGTTTTTTTCGGAGGAGCTATGTTCGAAGTAGTTAAAAGAGACGGTTCGAGTACAGAATTTAATCTAGGTAGAATAAATGACGCTATAGAAAAAGCATTTGTTGCGACCTCTACAGTGTATACCGATGATATAATTGGATTACTTAGCCTGAGAGTGACAGCAGATTTCCAGACCAAGCTTAAGGATGGAAAAATAACAGTAGAGGATATCCAGGACAGCGTAGAAAATGTACTGGAGCAGTGTGGCTACACAGAGGTAGCTAAGGCATATATTCTGTATCGTAAGCAGCGTGAGAAGATGCGCGCGATGAAGTCTACCATTTTGGATTACAAGGATGTTGTAAATTCGTATGTTAAGGTAGAGGACTGGCGAGTAAAGGAGAATAGTACGGTTACATATTCTGTAGGCGGACTTATCCTGTCTAATTCTGGTGCTGTCACAGCTAACTATTGGCTGTCTGAGATTTATGATGAAGAGATAGCGGCTGCACACCGTGATGCTTCTATTCATATCCATGATCTCTCTATGCTTACAGGCTACTGTGCGGGCTGGTCACTTCGTCAGCTTATAAAAGAAGGTCTTGGCGGTATACCGGGTAAGATTACATCTGCGCCTGCTGCGCATCTTTCTGTACTTTGTAACCAGATGGTAAACTTCCTTGGAATCATGCAGAATGAGTGGGCTGGTGCTCAGGCATTCTCTAGTTTTGATACATATTTAGCTCCATTCGTAAAGATAGATAATCTCACATATTCAGATGTTAAGAAGTGTATTGAGGCTTTCATTTATGGCGTTAATACACCTAGCCGTTGGGGTACCCAGGCACCATTTTCTAATATTACTTTAGACTGGACTGTTCCTAAGGATTTGGCTGTTCAGAAGGCTATTGTCGGTGGAAAGGAAATGGATTTCACCTACGGTGACTGTAAGAACGAAATGGATATGATAAACAAGGCATTTCTTGAGGTGATGATCGAGGGAGATGCTAATGGACGCGGATTCCAGTATCCTATCCCTACATATTCTATCACCAGAGATTTTGATTGGTCAGACACAGAGAATAACCGACTGTTATTTGAGATGACCGCGAAATATGGTACTCCATATTTTTCTAATTATATTAATTCAGACATGGAGCCTAGCGATGTTCGCTCTATGTGCTGCAGACTTCGTTTGGATCTCAGAGAGCTTCGCAAAAAATCTGGTGGGTTCTTCGGAAGTGGCGAGAGCACAGGCTCTGTAGGTGTTGTTACTATAAATCTGCCTAGAATAGCATATTTGGCGAAGAATGAGGCCGACTTTTATGCTAGACTGGATCATTTAATGGATATTTCTGCCAGATCGCTTAAAATTAAGCGTGGCGTTATCGGAAAGCTTTTAGATGAGGGGCTCTATCCATATACTAAGCGCTATTTGGGTACATTTAATAACCATTTCTCTACCCTTGGTATCATAGGTATGAATGAAGTGGGATTAAATGCTAACTGGCTCAAGGCGGATCTCACCCATGAAAAGACACAGGCCTTTGCCAAGGATGTTCTTAATCACATGAGAGAGCGTTTGTCTGATTATCAGGAAATGTATGGCGATTTGTATAATCTGGAGGCCACTCCAGCTGAGTCTACCACATATAGATTGGCTAAACACGACCGTAAGTTATATCCAAATATAATTACCGCGGGCGAGGAGGGCGATACACCATTCTATACTAACAGTTCGCATCTTCCTGTGGGTTATACAGCTGATATTTTTGATGCTCTGGATGTTCAGGATGAGCTTCAGACCTTGTACACATCGGGAACTGTATTCCATGCTTTCCTTGGAGAAAAGCTTCCAAGCTGGGAGGCAGCTGCTAAATTAGTGCGCACTATAGCTGAGAATTATAAGCTTCCGTATTATACTATGTCACCTACCTACAGTATTTGTAAGGAGCATGGTTATCTCAATGGAGAGCAGTACACCTGTCCACACTGTGGAGCTAAGACAGAGGTTTACAGTCGTATAACTGGATACTATAGACCGGTTCAAAACTGGAACGATGGAAAGGCTATGGAGTTCGAAAGACGTAAGCTTTATGATATAGATTCATCTATGAAAAAGCATTACGGGGATGAGGATTTAACAGCTTTTGCGGCGGAAGTTAAAGATGGAATTAACAAAACGACTTCATCTGAGAATGGCAGCTGGAAAAAGGCTCAGGACTTGACGGCTTCTGCAAATAGAACGTTACTTTTTACAACGAAGACTTGTCCGAATTGTAAAACCGCTAAGGGTATGCTTGAGGGTGTTGATTATGAGATAATCGATGCTGAGGCTTCGCCAGACCTCGCTAGAAAATATGGTGTAATGCAGGCTCCTACTTTAGTGGTTGAGGAGGGAGCTATTGCTCGTAAGTATGTAGGCATAGCTGGCGTTACCGAGTATATCGAGGAAAATTAAAAGCATTTTTAATAAACTATCCAATTGTATCAGTGAACTCAGGTGAGTACACTGATATGATTTGTTTATATGAGTAATTTGTAAATAAGGAGATAAGGCAATGATGATGATCGATCAATTAATCGGACAGATTAAAGAAAAGAATGCACCTATAGTAGTGGGTCTTGATCCTACAGAAAAGCTTATTCCACAGTTTGTTATGGATGAGGCTGTAAAGAACTTTGGCGCCACATTAGAGGCTATGGGCGAGGCTATCTTTAACTATAATAAGGCTATAGTGGATGCCACATTTGATCTTATTCCCGCAGTCAAACCTCAGGTGGCTATGTACGAAAGATTTGGATTGCCTGGTATGGCAGCGTTTAAGAAGACTGTGGATTACTGTCATGAAAAAGGTCTCATAGTTCTTGGTGATGTAAAGCGTGGTGATATTGGATCTACATCAGAAGCCTATGCTGATGCACATCTTGGTGTAGTAAACGTAGCTGGGAATACTATTGCTCCATTCGGAGAGGACTTTGCCACTGTAAATCCTTATCTAGGCTCTGATGGTGTGAAGCCATTTACTAAGGTCTGTGCTGAACAAGGAAAGGGCATTTTTGTGTTGGTAAAGACTTCTAACCCGAGTTCAGGAGAATTTCAGGATAGATTAATAGATGGACGACCATTATATGAATATGTAGCAGAAAAAGTAGTAGAATGGGGAGCTGATCTCATCGGAGAGTGTGGATATTCAGAG
>JAZRWF010000061.1:0-8600 GCA_045599565.1 Lachnospiraceae bacterium | reverse complement strand
ATAATGTATTAACTGAAACCACTTGTGGAACTCCTTTTATGCTTTTTCTTCGCAGTTAATACATTAAAGGACACAGGTGGTTTTTCAATATGTAATTGTAAATTTATGGTGCTAGGCTTCCACCATTATGCCAGAAGCCTCTCTTTTTTACTTTTTTAAAGTGAGAAAGGCAACTTTTTTTATGAGATAGGTGGAAAGGTTGCTTTTGAGAAGATATTTGACGTGAAAAAAGCAACCTAACAGCCAAAAAAATGCTGGGAAGTTGCCTTTGAAAATCTATACCTGGAAATTTTTTCTGTATTTGAGAGGTGTCTCTCCGGTAAGAGATTTGAACTTAGTTATGAAATTCGTAGTGTCATTAAAGCCGCAAAGCTGCGAAATATCTTCCACTGAACGTGATGTTTCTACGAGATATTTTTTGGCACGTGTGATGCGATAGCTGATGAGATAGCTGTATGGAGACAGGCCGGTAAGCTTCTTGAAAACACGTATAAAATGATACTGTGATATGTTTAGGTAGCTTGACAGCAGTTCAATAGTAATGGGCTGATCAAAGTTCTTTTCCATATAATCTATGGCTTTTTCGATTAGTGGATCCTTGGTACCGCCACCGCTGTTAATATTCAAAAGGTGTGCTGAAAGCATCAAAATCATTTGCTGGATGTCTGTAGATATTTCGAATCTGTGAAAATTATCAAAGGATTCCAGATTATTAATGACTTTTTTTAGAAGGAGTGAAAAATCGTTTCCGGTTATGTTAATAATCTGCGGTTCACCCTGGTATAGATAATCGAATAAATCAGTAGCAAAAAAGCCAGAGTAATGAAGCCAAAGGAATTCCCAATCAGAGTTAGATGAGTGGTAGGAGTGAGGTGAGTGGCAGTCAATAATGATGGCCTGATTTCTTTCAAGAATAAGTGTTTTATCACCTGTTTTAACCTCGCCACAGCCTGATACCGTGAAAAGCAGCAGATATGAATTATGGTGTTCTCTGCTGACTGAATAGAGTGGATTCGCATAAAAGTGACCAGCTTCAAGTCCTGTGAGCAAAAAGAGTTCACTTCCAGTTGAGAGTGGAGCAGTCATCCATATTGAGTTTGAACTTGTGTTTTTTTCATGTTGTTTTGCCATGGAAGTATTATATAGCAATAATTTTATATTTTCAAGCAATAATAATAAACACATATGTTCGACCGAGGCGTATAATATGTCTATCAACGATAGATATTCCATAAGGAGAGCGATATGAAAAAAGTGGAATCAGTGGTAAAAAAGGTTATTATTCCTACCTATGAGATAGCTGAATATGACAAGAATCCCATGTTTTTGGAAAAACGTGTATACCAGGGGTCGTCTGGACGTGTGTATCCACATCCCGTATGTGAGGGAGTAGCTGATGAAAAGACGGATAAGGAGTATACAGCAGTTATTTTAGAAAATGACTATATTTATGTGATGATTCTGCCGGAATTAGGTGGAAGAATCCAGAGACTCTTAGATAAGACTAATGGTTATGATGCAGTGTATTATAATCAGGTGGTTAAGCCTGCTTTGGTTGGGTTGGCTGGACCATGGATATCAGGTGGAATCGAGTTTAACTGGCCACAGCACCACAGACCGTCGACCTATGATCCGGTAGATTATAAGGTGATAGAAAATGAAGATGGCTCAGTGACCTGTTATGTAGGTGAGACAGAAAAGATGTTTCACACTAAGGGACAGGCAGCATTTACTGTCTACCCTGACAGGGCCTACCTTGAAATAAAGGGCAGAGTTTATAATCCGACAGACCGTCCCCAGACCTTTCTCTGGTGGGCTAATCCAGCTGTGTCTGTAAATGACTATACCAGGTCTATCTTTCCACCAGATGTAAATGCTGTTATGGACCACGGAAAGCGCGATGTTTCAAAGTTTCCTATAGCTGATGGAGTGTATTATAAGGTGGACTATGCACCAGGAACGGATATTTCCAGATATAAGAACATTCCTGTGCCTACCTCTTACATGGCATATCATTCTGATTATGATTTCATTGGTAATTATGATGACAGTAAGTCCGCAGGACTTCTTCATGTAGCGGATCATCATGTCTCACCAGGAAAGAAGCAGTGGACCTGGGGAAATGGAGACTTCGGACAGGCTTGGGATAGAAACCTTACGGATGAAGATGGCCCATATATCGAACTTATGACAGGTATGTTCACGGATAACCAGCCTGATTTTACTTATCTAAAGCCACAGGAGGAGAAGTCTTTCGTTCAATACTTTATGCCTTATAAAAAGTGTGGTGCCGTGAAGGTGGCTAATGAAAAGCTGGCGGTAAATGTGGAAGAAAATGAAGGACAGCTTGAAATCTCAGTTTATTGCTCGTGTGATAATACTGCGTTTAAGCTTTTAATAGAGCATGATGGCGTGCAGCTTTTTGATAGGACTATTTCGCTAAATGCGACAGAAAGCTTCTGTGAGGTGATTAATTCGACAGTAAGTGCACAGGGACTTAAGGTGGCTGTTCTGGCAGATAATAAGACTGTTCTTTCGTATGAGCCAAAGCCTAATACCATGCCTATTCCAAGCCCTGCACCAGAAATGGAAACACCAGAGGATGTACCATCTTTGGATGAACTTTATCTTGATGGAATGCATCTTGAACAGTATCGTCATGCTACATTTAGACCAGAGGACTATTATCTTGAGGGCCTTAAGAGGGATGCTGGAGATCTTAGAATAAATAATGCATATGGCAGACTTTTGTATTCAAAGGGTAGGTTTGCTGAGTCTATTTCGTATTTTGAAGCAGCTATTAAGAGAGCTACCTTCAGAAATCCCAATCCATATAACTGTGAGCCTTTCTTTAATCTTGGAAATTCACTTGTCAAGGTTGGAAGAAAAGCTGAAGCTTTTGATGCATACTACAAGGCTACTTGGGATGGAAACATAGCTGGTAAGGCTTTTTACAAGCTTGCTACTATAGCATGCATGGGTGAAAAGTATATAGAAGCGTTGCATTATGTGGACGAGGCTTTAGTGAGAGGCGTGCATAATCTAAAGGCTAGGACATTAAAGTGTACGCTTCTTAGAAGAGTGGGAAAGAATGCCGAGGCAAGGGTTTTCGCGACTGAGACGAGTGCTTTTGATCCACTGGACATGGGGGCAGCATATGAGATCGCTAAACTAAGCGGAGATTTTTCTGGATTTGTGGCTCTTATGCGAAATGATAGTGGGAACTATATTGAGTTGGCACTTACATATATTGAAAGTGGACTTACTAGTGATGCATTAGAAGTATTGAATAAATATGAAGGCGTCAGTCCTATGATTAGCTACTACAAGTATTATGTAACTGGTGAGAGTAAGTACTTATCTGAGGCAGAAAAGGCGGATAGTTTGTATTGCTTCCCTAACAGAATAGAGGATATCGAAGTGCTGGATAAGGTATATAAGGCTGGTGGAAGCATGGCTGGATACTACCTCGGTCTTATTCATTATGATAAAGGGAACTGGGAGATTTCTAAAGAGCTATGGGAGACTGTGAAGGAAAAGATTTCTCTTCCTACTGTATATAGAAATCTGTCTCTTCTCTACTTTAATAAGCTTCACGATGTGGAGAATGCAAAGGCTAATATCAAAAAGGCATTCGAGATGGATGAAGCAGATGCAAGGGTGTTCTTTGAGTCGGATCAGCTTTTAAAGGTTTTGGATGAAGATGTAAAGTATAGACTTAGCAGAATGGAAGAGCACGTTGAACTTTTAGAGAGACGCGACGATCTTTACACAGAGTATATTTCTCTTTTGAATCAGACAGGTCAAAGTAGAAAGGCGTATGATCTTATGATGGGACATAAGTTCCATCCATGGGAGGGCGGCGAAGGAAAGATTACAAAGGAGTATCGTATAGCGCTTATAGAGTTAGCGAAGGCTTTGTTTGAATCTGATGCTAAAAAGGCGAAAAAGCTTCTTAATGAAGCGCTTGTGTATCCACATAACTTAGGAGAGGGTAAGCTTATAGGTCAGCTGGACAATGATATATATTATTATCTTGGAACACTATCTGAGGGTGAAGAGGCAAGAGCGTTCTTTAAGCTAGGAGCAAGAGGTGAGATGGTGCTTACCTCAGCCATGTATTATAATGACCAACCACCTGAGATGGTTTACTTTAGAAATCTGTGTCTGGCAAGGCTTGGTCAGGTTGATGAAGCAAATGATAGCTTTGCGAAGATGATAGATTATGGAAAGCAGCATATGAATGATCACATGAAGATCGATTATTTTGCTGTTTCGCTGCCGGATTTCCTTATCTATGAGGGCGATTTGGATAAGCGTAATGTAAAGCATTGCAAGAATATGATCGCGCTAGGTGAGCAAGGGCTGAAAGAGGTGTAGGGTGAGTGTAATAGATTTATCTGGTGAATGGAGAGTGTCATATCCGGACGGAAGTGCAGCTGGAGTGATTGCATTGCCAGGTTCATCATGCGAGGCAAAGATTGGAAAAGAGAATGTCTTTGCAGATGTATATGAAAAAAGCGTGGTAAGAGCCCCGATAGAAAGATATGAGTATATAGGACCATTATTCTATGAGCGTGAGATATATATACCAGAGGACGCATCGAATAGTCATATATCTGTTTTTTTTGAAAGAGTAAATATCGCATCGAAGCTTTGGATAGATGATGTCCAAATAGGCAGAGGTGTCGTAAGCCTAAGCACACCACATGTGTATGAGCTGTCTGATAGGGTGGATTCAACAGGTAAGCTGTTGTTTGAAAGTCTTACAGGTAAACATACTATTAAAGTCGAGGTAGATAACTCAAACCTTCTGAACCTAGGTGATATGTCCTCTGGCTACAGTGTGGATACGCAGGGGTACTGGAATGGCATCATCGGAAGAATGGAACTGCAAATAAGACCAAAGGATTTTATCGAAGAGGTTCAGGTTTATCCAAGTGAAGCAGGTTTGGATGTGGCTACAGTTACGATATCTGACAGGCATGTGCCGATGGGAATCAAAGAGGCTACCTTGGAGTACACTCTTACTTTGCCAGATGGCAGAGTGAAAAATATGATTTCGCAAAAGATAGAGCTGTTTTCTAAACGTCAGAGAAATCATTTTTCTATAGGGTTGAATTCTGACGAGAAGATTTTTTGGGATGAGTTTAGCACGGGACTTTATTCACTTAACGTTAAACTAGTGTCGGGTGAAAATGAGGATATATATACTCAGGAGTTTGGTTATAGAACCATTTCGGTATCGGATAAGAAGTTTTTTATAAATGATAGAGCCATATCTCTTAGGGGGACTATTAACTGTGCGCAGTATCCGCTGACGGGATATCCGCCGATGGATATAAAGACCTGGCTTAAGCATTTTAAAGTATTTAAAGATAATGGTTTGAATCATGTGAGATGCCATGCGTGGTGTCCGCCAGAGGCTGCATTTGAGGCGGCGGATAGGCTTGGTATATATCTTTCAGTAGAAATGCCACTATGGCTAAATCGTGATGTGGCACCTATGGAGCTTGGGGATGATGAGTGACATACACTATTCTTCAGGAATGAAGGCCTAAAAATGCTTTCTTATTATGGCAACCATCCTTCATTTTGCTTCTTCCCAAATGGAAATGAGAATTTGGGAGATTATGCATTGCTTGAAACAATGAGCAAGGAGTTTAAAGCATTAGACCAAAGGCATTTATATACGCTGACTTCGAATTTTGATCATCCTCTAAGTCCAGTTGAGGACTATATGTCAGCTTTTGAGATATTGCATCACAAGGCTAGAATCCAGTTTTTACAGGATGATGTCGGAGAGGCTACTGATGTAAATTATGATGAGATGGCACAGGCTGTGCCAGTACCGTTTGCTTCCTTTGAGGTGGGACAGTACTGCGTATATCCAAATGTAGATATATGTGAAAAGTATACAGGAAATATGCTTCCGGTGAATTTTGATATTATCAGAAAGATGATGAAGGAGCATGGTGTTTATCATCGCTTGAATGATTATATCAAAGCATCTGGTGATTTGGCAGCCAAGCTATATAAAGAAGATATCGAAGCGGTGCTGCGAACTAAAGGAATGGGTGGTTTCCAGCTGCTTTCGTTTGTAGATTATACAGGGCAGAGCACTGCAACGGTTGGTATTTATGACATTTTGCATGAGAGTAAGAATGTTATATCTACAGAGGAATGGTGTCAGTTCTGTAATGATGTGGTGCCACTTTTTGAGGCTAAGAGAATATTCAGAAATACAGACACATTGAATGCATTTGTCAGTGTTTATGATTATGGTCAGGAAAAGATTCATAAGCCATTGTATAATATTTCATTAGTTTGCGATGGCGAGATTATTAGAAAGATATCTGTAGAGGGTGAGGGTAGAATACCAGTGGAAATTGACCTCTCTGATATTAAAAAGAATAGCCTGATAAAGGTGGTGCTAGAGGTAAGGGATGCGCTGAAGGCTGAAGCAAAGATATATACGAATTCATGGAGAATTTTTGTTTTTCAGGAGTCTACAGAAGTTCTGAAGGAACATATAATAAGTTCGCCAGCAGATCTGGAGGATGCCGCTAAGACTGGTGGCAGATATATAGCGCTCCCATCTGCTTATGAAAATGAACATTTTGCAAAAAACAGCTTTATTCCTGTATTCTGGTCTCCAGTTCATTTTCCATCGGAGGATCCGACTGGTGCTATCATAAATGAAAAGCACGAGCTTCTTAGCGATTTTCCTACAGAACACTACATTGATTACCAGTGGAAGGAGTTATTAGAAAACTCTGTTTCGATGGATATTTCTAGTAAAACTGACTTAGATGTGGTGATGGAGATGGTTCCTAATTATGTCGACAATGTACCTAAGTCGCCATTGTTCGTTTATACATATGGAAAAGCCGAGATTATATTCTGCGGTTTTGATCTGTGGAGCGAGAAGATGCAAAACTCGCTCACAGCTAAGGCGATGAGGCAGACGTTAAGCAAGTATATTATGTAGTTTTATCTCGTGATATCTTTAAGCCATACGTACTTAAAGTGGTGCTTTATCATAAATGGAAGCTTTACGATTTCGTCCAGGCTTGCGCAGACATAGACTGCCATAGGTGGCCATTTGAACAGAAATGCGGCCAAAAATGAAAGTGGAACTCCGAAGCACCACATGGCGAAGATGTTTCCTATCATGTCGAATTTTGCGTCGCCGCCGGCACATGCAACGCCGTCTAAGATAACGGTGTTCATGGATTGCGCTGCAAGGTTAAAGCCTGCGATTATAAGCATCCACTGAAGGTAATACTTAGCTTCTGGAGTAATGTTTGCAAAGTGCACTATGGCTGGTGATATAGCTATCAGTGAACAGCATATGATTACACCGACTACGGCTGATATTTTTACGAGTCTGTTTCCGTATGCCTTGGCTTTATCCAGGTCACCGGAGCCTAAAATATTTCCAATCATAACACCAGTTCCGCCGGAGAAGCCGTGCGCTACGCAGGCCATTAGGTTTCTGGTGATGGAGGTAAGTGAATTCGCAGCCACAGCATCAGCACCCATATGTCCTAGTACTACAGAGTATGATGAAAATGCGAGTCCCCAAACAAGTGAAGCCCAGAGGGCAGGGGTTGAATATTTAATAAAGTCGTGGTTTAGATCAGCACCGGCGGAAGCGAAAAATTTACTCCAACGCACGCGGATTCTATCCTCTTTATGGGACTCCAGTATACCTGCTACGAGCTCGTAGAATCTTGCGAGAGAGGTAGCTATGGCGGCGCCTTTGACGCCTAGGGCAGGAAGTGGACCAAGTCCAAAGATCAGGACAGCATTCATCACGATATTTATGATGACAGCGAAGGAACTGATACTGGAGCTTATCTTTGTGCGTCCAGAACTTTTTAAAAGGATGAGGTAAATCTGGCTGATAGCACATAGTATATATGAAGGAGCCACGGTAGTGAGATACTGTGCTCCGGTCTCTATGATCTGAGCATCATTTGTCAGAATGCCCATGAGAAACTTTGGGAAGGCTAAGGCTGCAAAGGTGAAGATAAGTCCCATAAGCATATTTATTCGAAGGCCGATTGGAACTATCTTTTCTATGGTAGCCTTGTCGCCTTTTCCCCAGTACTGGGCGACCATGACTCCGATGCCTATAGCGATGCCCGAGATGAAGAGATTTAATATAAACTGAACCTGACCAGCCAGTGAAACTGAAGACATGGCGTTCTGACTTAGGCTCCCGAGCATTATGGCATCTGTAGTGGAAACCATGGCCAGCATGAAGTTTTGGATAATAATAGGTAAAACCAGGTTTCTAAGCTGTAAGTTAAAGTCTTTTTTATCTATTTGATACATTTGTCGCTCCTATTTTCATTAAAAATCGCAGTGCTAAAAAGTATATCAGTTATCCCAAATAAATGCCATAGAGAAAAAGGGATTTTCTACAAAAGAGACCTATACAATTTGTGCAATAATTTCTTGCAAAAATGCTATTTTTTGTGCAGGTTTTCTGATATTATATTTGTTGGGGCGGTTGTTAAATTTCTAACAACCATGACTAGTTTTTTAAGGAGGAGTATTTTACAATGGGAAGATTTACATTACCTCGTGAC
>JAZRWF010000060.1:0-6973 GCA_045599565.1 Lachnospiraceae bacterium | reverse complement strand
TAGAGCGTGCAAAGTACGGCGCGAATGCGCTCACGCCGGGGCTCACCGGTTGGGCACAGATAAATGGCAGGGATGAGCTGGAGATACCTGAAAAGGCCAGACTAGATGGCGAATACGCAGAGAAAATAAGTTTTATATTTGATATTAAATGCTTCTTTGGCACTATTTTAAGCGTAATAAAGCATCAGGGAGTAGTAGAGGGCGGCACTGGCAAAAGGCAATAGATTATGAAGCGTGTTCTTATAACCGGATCTAACAGCTATATTGGTAAACATATAGAAGCCTTATTAGAAAGCTTTAGTGGTCAGTATAAGGTAGATGCCATATCTCTAAGAGATGCTGCATGGCGGAGTCATGATTTCTCACCATATGATGTAATCATACATGTGGCAGGTATAGCCCATGCCAGAGAAACGAAAGAAAATGCGCACCTATATTATGAGGTGAATGAGCATTTGACGGTGGCTGCAGCAGAGAAAGCCAAGAAAAGCGGCGTGAGGCAGTTTATATTGCTTAGCACGATGAGTGTCTATGGAAAGCTTTGTGGTCACATAGATAAGAATACAGTGCCAGCACCCACTACCCATTATGGAATATCAAAGCTTAATGCAGATATGAAAATCATGGAAATGGCTTCAGAGGACTTTAAGGTGGCTGTATTAAGACCGCCTATGGTATATGGTAAGGACTGCAGGGGAAATTATCAGCTTTTAAGAAAGCTGGCACTTATGACACCTGTCTTTCCCGGCTATATGAATGAACGCAGCATGATTTTTATAGATAATCTGGCTGAATTCGTAAAGGACGTCATGGACCTAGAAAAAGAAGGCGTTTTTCATCCGCAGGATAGAGAATACATAAGCACATGTAATATGGTGCACGCTATCGCTGAGAAAAATAATAAGAAAATGCACTTTACCAGGTGCTTTAACTGGCTGATAATAATAATGTTAAAGCTAAATATACCTGTCGTATGTAAGGTGTTTGGAAATCTGACCTACGAAAAAGATGATGTGGTCGGGGAGCTGGACTTTGGGGAAGCGATGGACAGGGTCGAGCCAAAGTAGAGAAGAATAACACATGATGAAATTATTTCAGGATAAAAAAATTATAGCTGCATACAAAGTAGTGACCATAGTGCTTCTTGTATTATGGATAGGCTTTATTTGGGGACATTCACTGACTTCTGTGCCTAAGTCGTTAGAGCAGTCTTCAGGTTTTACTGAAAAGATTAGCGCTATATCTATGGAAGCTGGTATCACTGAAAGTGGGTTTAATGATAAGTATGTGCGTAAGGTAGCACATTTTTTAGAGTTTGGCTTTCTGGGTGGTCTTATAGTACTGGCCGGATGGGGATATGAACTCCTCAGTAAAATGAGAAAGCCTTTTGGAATCATGTGGGGCTGTTGGTATTTGGCAATAGGTGGAATCGTAGCTTTAGTGGATGAGCTTTTGCAGCTTACAGTAGAGGGGCGTTCCTGTGAGTTTAGAGACTGGTGTATAGATATGGCTGGCGTGCTGATAGCGATAGCCGGTATGGCTTTGTTTAAACTTTTGATTAGTAAAATAGCAAAGTCAAGGAAAGTGGTTTAGATTAACATGAAAGTGCGTTTATTATTTTTTAGAAACATAATACAGGATGTGATAAAAAGCTGGAAAATAGTATGTGCCATGGTGCTCATATTAGGTCTGGCTTTTACGGCTTTTGGCAGCGGTACAGTAGAGAGAATTACAGCTACGGGCGCTGATAAAGAGGCTATAGCGGTATACGAAGAGACTCTTGCCAATTATGATAATACACTGGCAGAGTACCAGGCTAATCTGGAGGCTACAGCTACAGAGGTGGCTAACTGGGAAACATATATCTCGAGTAGTCCATATATGCAGCTGGATCCAGACCATATCTGGACGGTAGACCTTCAATATGCTATAAATTCAGAAAATATCGGAAACCAGCTTCAGGCATATATAAACTATGTAAATGAAGGCGGTTTAAAGGAAGCAGCTCCTGACGCGTACAGCGGCATGGAGCTTAGATACTTTAGGGAGTTAGTAGGTATCTATGCCTCTAACAATATGCTGGTACTAAATGCATACTGTCCTACACAGGAGAGTGCGAATGAAGTGTCAGCACTTTTGGATAGCCGCATTCAGGCATATAAGGCTGATGTGACAGCCGTACATGGGGAGCACGAGCTGGTTACATTAGAGAATACCATTTATGAAAAAACAGACGTAAATGTATTAAACACGCAGAATAGCTATCGCGATACCCTTAAGAATTACACGAATCAAAAGGTAGATTATGAAAATAGAGTGATAAATCAAAAGGCAGGCAGGCTTTCATATATGGAAAATAATGCTCCGAGCGCGGCTGTGAATCCAGGAAACAGAACATTAGGAGCTATCATAAAGTTTTTCATATTCGGAGCGATACTGGGTGGTGTCATACCAGTGGCATTCTTCGCCATCAGATATATATTGTCAGATCGAATTCGCAGACCTTCGGAACTTAGGAACCTTGGAATCAAGTGTTATGGAAGCTCAGAGGCGGATACTAGGAATCTGATGAAGATACTGAAAAAAATACATGGTATGGAGAGTATCTATGTGCTAAGCAGTGATGACAATAGAGAGGCACAGCAGATTTTTGATATGCTAAAGGATGTGGCGGAAGCTGAACAGATAAAGTTAGTCAGCTCATCTATGTCAGAAGGTGCAGACAGCGCTTTAGAGAATACAGAGCAGATTCTTTCTATGGCAGGATGCGGATGTGCGCTTATGATAGTGGATAAGGGTGTTACCAGCGTAAGACAGGTGGCAGCATTTGCTGACCTTTGTAAGGAATATGATATCAGGTTCTTGGGCACAGTTATGTAGATAGCTATGAAAAGAGATCTTAAAGAAAATGTAATCCTGAATGTAATCTACGCTTCGAGTCTGATACTGATATCACTGGTGACATTTCCCTATCTGTCCAGGGTTTTAGGACCAGAGGGTACAGGAAAGGTGGCATTTGCCAGGTCTGTAGTAAAATGCTTTATGCTTTTCTCGAGACTGGGCATCCCGGTCTATGGCGTAAGAGCTATAGCCAAGGTGAGAGACGACCAGCGCGCTCTTAAAAAGACATGCCTTGAGCTTCTGGTTCTCTCGGTCATTATGGATGTGATAACTTTGGCGGCCTACGGCCTCACATTTTTAATATGGGGCAGAATGCAGGTAGATGCAGGTCTTTTTATAGTATTCGCAGCGCATATCGCTATAGATGCCATAGGTGTAGAGTGGCTGTTTCAGGGTCTGGAGGAGTTTAGATTCCTCACTATCAGGTCTTTGATAATCAGAGCTTTATATGTACTGGGGATATTCTTGCTGGTGCATAGTGTCGGGGATTATGTGGTATATGCAGGGCTTATAGTATTTGCAGAAGCCGCTCCACTGGTGTGGAACCTGCTACATCTAAAAAGAGCCTTCGGACAAGAAGATTCGAAGCACATGGCGTTTAAAGAACTGGATATAAAGCAGCATATAAGGCCCGCACTTACATTCTTTGCACTCTCGGCAGCCGCAGTCATCTTTACGAATCAGGATAAGGTGATGCTGGGTATTATGACTGACGATGTGCAGGTAGGCTATTATGATATGGCTATCAGAATAAAGGATCTGCTGATAAATATATTAGAGGCAGCAGGCGTGGTGCTGATGGGACGTACTAGCTACTATCTGGCACAAAAGGACTATCAGCAGTTTCAGCAGACTCTAAGAAAGTCACTTTATGTCACAGCGGTGTTCGCTAGCCTTATGGTGCTGGTGTTTGAATTCACCGCGGATGTCTGTATTTCTATACTGGCAGGAGCTGCATTTGAGCCATCTGTAGCAATAATGAGAGTGATTTTACCGGTATTGCTCTTGTTTGGGCTAGGAAATATATTTGGCACATCAGTGCTCGTCCCTTATGGCCTGGAAAAGAAGGTATTCATAGCTCAGGTCTGGGGTGTAGTATTAAATCTGGCTTTAAATATCCTCTTGATACCGCGGTTCTATGCGTTGGGAGCTGCCATAGCCACTGTGGCAGGGCAGGGACTGGTCACAGTCATAGAGTTTATTTATATTAGGAAATGTGTACCGCAGGTCAGCCTTAAGATAGACTGGAAAGAGCCGGTGCTTGACGATATAATCACAGACCTTTGGAAGAAAATAAAGAGGCATAATAGTATAAATCGTGTTATTATATACATAAGGTCTATGGATCTAAAGAATCTGTATCTGATAGGCTATGCCATCGTAGTGGCACAGGGAAGCTATGTGCTCACAAACTGGCCTCAAAATGACCTGATGACCATAGCTGTGATAGGCTGTGGTCTGGCGCTCATGGTGCTAAAGGTATTATTAGACGACAGCTGGAGCCTGATAAAGACTGTGCTTATCATGGCAGGCGCTGTGTGCATATTGCTGACCACATTTGTAACTGGGGATTTCACGGTAGCCATCTGGTATGTGGCGCTTATATGTGCCACCGGTGTGGACTTTAGAAAGTTTTTAAAGGTGCATGTGGTGGTGGAGCTGGCCGTGATAGCGGTGACGCTGGTGGGAGAGTCTTTCCAGATGCTTGAAACATCGGTAAAGTTCTGGCGAAATGGTGAGCTTATCTCGAACATGGGATTTAACAGCCATAACACTCTGCCGGGACTGGTGCTGTTTCTTGGTATGTGTATTTGTGTTATACTAGGGGAGAGATTAAGGGCATATCATGTATTGGGGATAGTGGTAGTCAGCACAGTGGCGTTTAAACTATTAGACTCTAGAACAGCCTATTATACCACGTTGCTTCTATGTGTGTTAATGGGGATAGAGCTGTTCGTTAGAGCCTATGGGTATAGGTTCGCGGGAGTAAAAGCATTTTGGGTTGATCTTTGGAGACGATTTGGACCGTTTAGCATGATAGCATGTGCTATAGTGGGGGTGGGACTTACATATTTTTATGGACCGGAAAACACTTTGTTGGCACGGATAAATGATATGCTTAGCAATAGATTATTATTTGGAAAACAGGCACTCGAACAAATTCCGGTGAAACTGTTGGGAAATAAAGTGGAAATGCTGGGGTCAGGTGTGGTATACTTTATTGATTGCTTTTATGTGAGAGTGGTGATGTATGGTGTATTTACATTTGCTATAGCCATAGGTACATTTATAGCAGGACTATGTAAGAACAGAAGAAACAGGATGCTGATGCTCATAGGGGCGGTGGTTTCTATTTTTCATATAGCAGAGTATTCCTTTTTTACACTGGCGGTAAATCCGTTTACGATAGTGTTATTCATGCAGGTAGATAATAGTTATGTACGAAAAGAGAAAATCTATTGAAAAATACATATTGTTGTTTTTGGACCTAATGGTAATCGGAGCATCCCTTGCTATTGCTTACCTTATTAGATTTAATAGTATACATGCTGGCGAATACCATCTAGGAGGAAAGGCTGTTCTTTTTGGTCTCATGCTTATCTATATAGCTATGAGTATCCTTTGGGACTATGACAGATACTTCTTCAGACGCGGAAACTTCGAGGAGACTTTAGAAAGCATAAAAAGAGTAATAGTGCTTTCTGTAATATGGGTCTTTTTCCTATACGTAAGCCACTTCGAATTTGGCTTTTCGAGACTGGTTATCATATATTTTTCTGTTTCATTTATAATATTAGATGCGATTAGCCGTATCTTACTTCGTGTCTTTATATTTAAGGCATTTAGCCGTAGTCGATATGCCAGAAGACTTCTCATAGTCACTGAGTCTGAAATGGCTGAGACGGTGCTTTCAAAGACTGTGGCCTACAATGACTGGTCAAGAAACCTGATAGGAATGGCGCTGGTAGACAGGCATGATAAGGTAAATGAAGGCACGGAAACAGTCAAATGCTGTGTGAATGAAAAAGAATATACTTGTGATGTTCTGGCACATAGATTAGATATGATAGACTATGTACAGCATAATAACGTGGATGAAGTCTTTATAGTGGTAAAAAATGCTACTACAGAAACCAAGCTAAAGGAATGGGTGAACACCCTTCGTCTCATGGGAATAAAGGTGGATGTAAATATAGATACTTTCGACCTGTGTGATGGAGAAAAGAATGTAGAACGCGTAGGCAAATATGCTACAGTCACATTTTCACGTAAGTTCTTTGGAACTAGAGATATGATTTCAAAACGTGCGCTGGATATCATAGGTGGACTCGTAGGCTGTATATTGTCACTGCCTATCCTAATGGTGGTAGCACCTATTATAAAGCTAAATAGCCCAGGTCCAGTACTTTTCAAGCAGAAGCGTGTGGGCAAGAATGGACGAATATTCTACTGCTATAAGCTTCGCTCTATGTACATAGATGCAGAGGAACGAAAAAAAGAGCTGATGGCACAGAATCAGATGAAGGGGCTGATGTTTAAGATGGATAACGACCCTCGCATCACTTCTGTAGGTAAGTTTATCAGAAAGACTTCTATAGATGAGTTACCACAGTTTTGGAATATACTCATGGGTGATATGTCCCTAGTGGGTACTAGACCCCCTACATTGGACGAATACCAGCAGTATGAGCCATACCAGAAGGCCAGACTTATGCTTCTGCCAGGGCTTACAGGACTATGGCAGGTAAGCGGACGCAGCGATATAACTGATTTTGAAGAGATAGTAAAATTAGATCTAGAGTATATCGAAAACTGGAGCTTTTTAGGGGATATAAAGATTATATTAAAGACTGTGTGGGTTGTGCTGGCTGGGAGAGGAAGTAAGTAAGGCGGAAAATGGTATGTCTGAAAATATAACAGAGACGATAGATACCATTGTAATTGTAGGTAATGGATTTGATAGATGGGTTGGATTAAATACATCATATTCAGACTTCCACAAGTACTATCTGGAACACCGAGATGAGTTAGTTAAAAAGAAACATCGAATGGAGCTTGAAGATGGAAGCAT
>JAZRWF010000059.1:0-2359 GCA_045599565.1 Lachnospiraceae bacterium | reverse complement strand
ATAAGCGTGGCTATAGGTGTATTAGACAGTCAGTTTCTTATGGGAAGCATGGGTACGGTCGTAGGTGAGAGAATAGCCAGACTTTGCGAATATGCAAGAAGAAAGAAGCTTCCGCTTATTTTATTTTCAGCCAGCGGTGGAGCTAGAATGCAGGAGGGAATGTTCTCTTTGATGCAAATGGCAAAGACTGCTGCAGCCGTAGAGCGCTTCAAGGAAAGCGGAGGCTTATACATCTCAGTTTTGACTAATCCGACCACGGGTGGTGTGAGCGCCAGCTTTGCGACTCTTGGAGATATTATAATAGCAGAGCCTGATGCTTTGATATGCTTCGCAGGACCAAGAGTAATAGAACAGACTATAGGTGAAAAGCTTCCAGAGGGCTTCCAGCGCGCGGAATTCTTACTTGAGCATGGAATGCTGGATATGGTGGTGGAGCGAGATAAGCTGAAGGAAACACTCACGAAGATACTAAGGATTCACGTAAGAGAAGAATAAGATGTCAGATAATACAAATGAAATTACACCTTATGAGAGGGTTTTAATAGCCAGAAGCAAGGATAGAGATAATATCAAGGATTATATAGATGGTCTGATAGATGATTTTATCGAGCTTAAGGGTGACCGACTTTATCGTGAGGATAACAGTATATTAGGCGGTATCGGATTCTTCGAGGGAATCCCAGTTACCATAATAGGTCACAGAAAAGGTAAGACCACAGAGGAAAATGTGGCATGTAACTTTGGCATGACCTCACCTGAGGGATACAGAAAAGCGCTTCGTCTTATGAAGCAGGCTGAAAAGTTTAATAGACCAGTTATCACTTTTATAGATACTCCAGGAGCATATCCAGGTATGGAGGCAGAGGAGCATGGACAGGCAAATGCTATAGCAGAGAATTTGGCTAAAATGTCCGCATTAAAGGTACCTATCATAGCCATAGTGACTGGTGAGGGAAGCAGCGGTGGTGCTTTAGCACTGGGCGTGGCAGACAGTGTCTGGATGCTTGAAAACGCTGTGTACTCCATTCTTTCACCGGAGGGCTTTGCATCTATACTTTGGAAGGATGCCAAAAAAGCAAAGGAAGCATGTGATATCATGAAGATAACTGCTCTAGATCTAAAGGAGTTTGGCATTATAGATGGTATTATTCCAGAGGGAAAACAGTGTATGAAAACCATTCGAAAGATGCTGCTTCTAGAGCTTAAAAGACTTATGTCACTTAAGCCAAAAGCATTGGTGGAGAATAGATATACGAAGTTTAGAGAAATAGACAAAATGTACGCTCCGGAAAGAGGTTAGTTGTGAACATAACAGACAACAAAGGTTTTGGCATTCATTTTCTTGGGACTGGACGAGCCCTTCCTAAGAGGTGTGTCACGAACGATGATTTAAGCAAGACAGTAGATACATCTGATGAGTGGATACGTGAGAGAACTGGTATAGGACAAAGATACTATTGCGAGGAGGAGACCTGTCTTTCACTTGCTATAGATGCAGCGAAAAAAGCCTACAGTAAAGCTAAGGAATTCCTATTATCGGAGCATTTGGCGGATTCAATGGATGCGGCTGATGAGGTTCTTAAAAATGAGATAGGAGCTGTGGTCGTGGCTACTACGACATCCACCTATGCATTTCCTTCTACGGGCTGTATGGTAAAGGAGGCGCTTGGGCTTTCAGATGAGGTGATTTCCTTTGATATCAGCGCAGCCTGCTCAGGATTTTTATATGGAATGGAAATAGTGAGAGGACTCCTTACTAATAGTTCTAAAAAGTATGGTCTTTTGATAGGCTGTGAACAGCTTTCAAGAATAATGGATTTTGAGGACAGATCCACCTGTGTACTTTTTGGAGATGGAGCAGGAGCTGCAGTTCTTGGTCTCGATGACAGCGAATATGCGCATATGGCATGGTCTAGGGGAAATGATGAGGTGCTCTGGTGCCCAGGTCCAGGGTCTGAGATTGGACTTATCCATATGAAGGGAAATGATGTTTTTAAGTTCGCAGTAGGTGCTATAGCGCAGGGTGTGGAGAGCATTCTTAAAAAGGCTGAGAGGGTGATGGACGATATAGATTTTGTCGTGTGTCATCAGGCAAACGAGCGAATAATAGACCATGTTAGAAAGAAGTACAAGGGTATGGAAGACAAATTCTATAAAAATATAGAATTCTATGCGAATACTTCAGCAGCCAGCATACCTATGGCTATAGATGAAATGTTTGAAAAGGGCATGCTTAAAAAGGGCATGAAGATAATATGTGTGGGTTTTGGAGCGGGGCTTACCTACAGCTCGGCACTACTTACAGTTTAAAGGAATTATCACACTCTAACGAAGTGGGTGTGATGCCGTCGGCGAGACA
>JAZRWF010000058.1:0-2426 GCA_045599565.1 Lachnospiraceae bacterium | reverse complement strand
TTAATCGAGTCTATATCTATATTTCTTTCGGTGAACACTCTGGTAAGATCCACCAAAAGACCTTTTCTGTTATTACAGAATATCTTAAGCTCTGTAAGGAACAGTTCTCCTGCTGGAAGGTCATCCTCCTGCCACTCGGCCTCAAGAAGTCTTTCCTTCTCAAAATCAGGAATATTAATCATATTCACGCAGTCTGTGCGGTGAATAGTAACTCCGCGTCCCCTGGTGACATAGCCCACTATCTCATCACCAGGCACCGGATTACAGCATTTAGAAAAACGAACTGATACATCATAAAGTCCGTTTACCATGATACCGGATTTACTGTGATGATGCACATTCTTCGATCCCGAACCAGCTCCGCCTGAGGCAACAGAACCTGCACTTGCTCCATCAGCAGCATCACCGGAAAGCTGTGCTAAAATAGCTTCATCTGTGAGCTTAATAGGATGATCCTTCTCATACTCATGCACGAGACGGCTAACGACAGAGCCTTCCTTTAATGCACCCTGTCCCACAGCAGCTAAAGTATCATCCCAAGAATGATATCCAAACTTATGCTGAACTCTTTCTAAATACTCAGGCTTACCAATAAGTCCCAAATCTATGGCCTTTGCCTTGGCATACGCAGCTACCAGTTCCTTACCCTTCGCTGTGTTGTCTTCCTTTGCAACATTTCTAAACCACTGATTTATCTTATTCTTAGCCTGCGAGCTCTTTACTATATTCAGCCAGTCACGGCTAGGCCCCTTCGCATTTCCAGAGGTGATAATCTCTATGCGGTCACCATTTTGAATCTGATATTCGATAGGTACTAATCGACCATTTACCTTCGCACCTACCATCTTATTTCCTACAGCAGAATGTATGCTGTACGCGAAATCTATAGGATTAGAGCCTATCGGCAAATTCTTAACATCACCAGAAGGTGTGAAACAGAATACGGTGTCTCCAAAAAGGTTAAAATCACTCTTCAGCAGAGAAACGAACTCTTTATTATCGCTCATATCCTGCTGCCACTCGAGCACCTGACGAAGCCAAGCCAGCTTTTCTTCCTCACCTGCTACCTTTGCACCTTCACCGCTCTCCTTATATTTCCAGTGAGCAGCGATACCATACTCGGAGGTGCGATGCATCTCCCATGTACGAATCTGTATCTCAAAGGGAGTTCCACCTGGTCCTATAACTGTGGTATGTAAGGACTGATACATGTTAGCCTTTGGCATGGCTATATAATCCTTAAAACGTCCTGGTATAGGTGTATAATTCTCATGGATTACACCAAGTGCTGCATAGCAGTCCTTCAAATCATCCACGATAATACGTACCGCAAACAAATCATATATCTGATCCAGCGTCTTATTCTGATTTACCATCTTTCGGTAAATAGAGAAAAAGTGCTTTGCTCTTCCATATACCTCAGCCTTGATGCCGGCTCCCTTTATATAAGTGCTAACCTCACTTACCAGCTGATCCACATAGGTTTCCCTTCGCTCCTTGCGAAGGGCAATCTTTTCTATCAAGTCATAATATGCATCTGGCTCTAGATACTTTAAGCTTAAGTCATCCAGCTCTATCTTTATTCGGCTGATACCAAGTCTTTGCGCCAAAGGAGAGTAAATCTCCATAGTTTCTCTAGACTTCTCTCTCTGCTTTTCTGGAGACTGAAACTGCATAGTACGCATATTATGAAGTCTATCTGCCAGCTTAATGAGCAAAACTCGTATATCCTTAGCCATCGCCAGGAACATTTTTCTTAAATTTTCCGCCTGCACATCTACCTTGTCGGCATTGTAGCTAAGTGCAGTCAGCTTTGTAACACCATCCACGAGGAGTGCTATCTCCGGAGAAAATTCTTTAGAAACCTCCTCCTCTGTCATAGCTGTATCTTCTACCACATCATGAAGAATACCTGCTACTATGGTTTCCTTATCCAGCTCCATGTCCGCAAGGATGAGCGCTACAGACAACGGATGAATTATGTATGGCTCGCCCGATTTACGCTTTTGTTCCTTGTGCGCTTCATTGGCAATCTTATATGCTTTTTCTATCATGGAGATATCATCATTTGGATGATACTTAAGAATTCGCTCTATCAGCTTCTGATACAAAGCCTCGGGATCCATGAAATCCTTCGTAGGCACCACTAAAGAAGTAGCTTCTGTCAAAAGGCGTTCATATTCCATTAACTGTTCTCTAGTCAACTCAGACATAACTACCTCCTTTCTATTTTCAGCACAATAAACAAGTCGCTCGAAAACGATTACTCATGCATATATACTGCATTTGTTATCAAAAATATAGGGCATATTATACTCTTTGAAACTTCAGTTTTCAAGCATAAGCAACCTTTTATCTAATTTTTATAAAAAAGTTGCCCCTATACATTAATATTTTTCATCAAAGGCAACCTTTACACGCTGAAA
>JAZRWF010000057.1:0-16245 GCA_045599565.1 Lachnospiraceae bacterium | reverse complement strand
CACCGCCTGACATGCTAGCTATTAAAGCTGCTATATCATCATCGCTCATCTTCGCATTTGGATCATCGCTTGGTACGAATGCTGGCGCTGGGGCTGGTTCTGGCTCTACTATAGGCTCTGGCTCTGGTATTGGCTCCGGCTCTGGTATTGGCTCTGGCTCCGCGATTGGCTCCTCTATGACAGGCGCCTCTTCGAACAGAGGTATCTCTTCCATAACTGGAGTTTCTTCAAACAGAGGTGTCTCCTCCATAACTGGAGCTTCCTCAAACAAAGGCATCTCCTCCATGACTGGAGTTTCCTCGAATAAAGGCGCTTCCTCAAGCACAGGCTCTGCTTCCATCTGAGGCATTTCCTCTGGCATAGCCATCATCTGTGGCATCTCTGGCATAGCCTGAGGCATCGGCATGCCCTGCATCTGTGACATATCCGGCATAGCAGGCATCTCAGGCATACCCTGAGGTGTTGGCATAGACTGAGGTGCTGGCATTCCCTGCGGCATCTGCATACCTTGCATTCCATACTGAGGCATCTGCATGGTAGGGAAAGGAACATAAATAGGCTGCGGAGCTGGTGCTGGTGCAGGAGCCGCCTGCTGTGCAGCAAGCTTTGCCTCCATAGCCTGTATCTGCCTGGTTATCTCATCCATATGACTCATAATGCCACTGTTTCCGCTGGCAAACTCCTGAGACATACGATTCATCTGATCATTGCTGGCACTTAAGGATTCCTCGAATGCAAAGAAACGATTTATAAGCTCATCATTACTATTCATGAGAGCATCTGTGTTTTCTTTATTTCGACTGATAGTAACCTTCGCAACCGCCTTCTGAGCATTTATGATTTCATCCGCTGGAATCGCACCGTTTTCCTCTAAAGCTGTAAGTCGCTCTGAAAGCTCCTCAAAGCTTTTTCTGATAATCAAATACGATGCCTTCTGCGCATTATATATTTCTTCGTAGTCATGGCGCTGAACCTCAGTAGTCAGCATTTTTATGTCTACCAATCCGCTGATCAGAAAATAAATATCAGCGATGAGCAGAACTGCCACCAAGCCCATTCCAACGTATTGGAACTGATAATTCAGCATAAGATAAAGCTCGATAAATGCAAGCACCACAGCTAATACGCCAGCGCAAACTACCTTTATCTTATCTATAAAAAGATCCTTTTGTAAGCTGTTCAATGTATCCTTATCTTCCATGAGAATCCCCCAAAAAGCATATTATTTTTTATTATATCGGAAAACCGCCCAGATATCAAGTAAACTTACCGGCAGCTTTATAAAGCTTATATGCCAAAGATTTAGGATCCGTGGCTGCCAAGGCCTCCTCCTCTGAAAGCATATCAAAACCATTTACAATAAATACATCCGGATCAATAAAACCTATGGTATAATTTTCTGTCTGTTCCCTGCTCTCAAGATAGCCATCTGTCATCCCCAAATTAGCAAGTGCATCAGCATTATAATTGCCTACAAGCATATAAAAGCGTTCAAACATGGCATCTATCTTCTTTTCATCCAAGGTTCCCTTGTCCACGTCACCGAACGACTTATAAAACTTATCATCCACATTCATTCCAAGCTCATTTACACCCTCTATAAGATGCGATGGTGTTCTGATAAAATTCACCTTCATATCGCATATCTTTTGAAGCTCTTCAAAATAGCTCTGAAGCTTAGAAAGCACCACACTCTCCGGATGCCACTGCCCTGTGCAGGTCTTTCCCACACCCTCATAATCATATACCAAGGTCATTTCCTTTATCTCATGAATTCTGGCGTACTCCATCGCAAGTATGGCAGAATGAGCCTCACCGGTAATATTCGCAGACTTTATGATTTCTTTATACAATTCACTGTCCGACTCATCAGCTAACTCCACCTGTCCAGCCAGCGCCACTATCTTTTCAAGCTTTCCACTGGAATATTTAGTGATAAGTGCCCCGTAACCCAAATTCTCTTTCAGAGGTCCACCAAGACCCTCTCTCTCGCATGCACCGTCTGTAAATGCTAAAATCTCCCCCTCCGAAGGGTTATAATCTATAAAAATTACCTCGGCATTTTCACCGCTTTCATACTCCAGTGCTTCCTCCATTTGAGACAATGTAAACCCTTTGTATTCAGCGCCAGGGTAACCGGCCACCAGTTCCTTAACCTCATCCCAGCTATTAAAGCGTCCTGTTTTTCTGCCTTTTCTAATAATATAAAAATCTTTTTTCTTGCTTGCCATATAAACTCCGCTATAATACTTATGATAGATTAAACACCTAACCAATGAGGTAAATATACATGGAAATAAAACCAATCGCTGTATGCCATACTGGTTTCACCCAAAAATTCGGCATACCAAGACAGTCGAATCTTGTCGAGTCAGCTAAGGGTACCATAACCTTTTTAGATGAATATACTAATCCTGACTATATCAAAGGTATCGAGGATTTCGAATACCTCTGGCTAATTTTCGGCTTTTCAAAGTCTTATAACCATGAAAGCTCACCTTTAGTTCGTCCACCTAGACTCGGCGGGAACATATACAAAGGAGTTTTCGCCACTAGAGCTCCTTACAGGCCTAACAACCTTGGATTATCCTCTGTTCGCCTGGAATCTGTCGAATATCCAGAAAATAGCAGTCCTATCCTCCATATCAGTGGTATGGATCTGCTGGACGCTACACCGATTTTTGATATAAAGCCGTATATTGCCTATGGAGATTCTCACCCAAATGCCAGTGGAGGGTGGGCTCTCACTGATAAAAAAATCCTCTCTGTTGTTTTTCCAGAGGAACATCTGTGCAAAATTCCTGATGAAATCAAGTGCACAATAATAGAGCTCCTGGAGGCAGACCCTAGACCTGCCTACGACAAGAGCTCTGATCGTGATTTTAAGCTAAACTATGATGGTTTCGACATCACCTTCATATCTAAAGGCGATAGCTTAGAGGTCACAAACGTTACCTACTCTCTTCCATCCCAGCAGTAGGTACAAAGCTTGCACTTTTCTATACCTACTGAATCGAGCATATCATCTAATCTGTTAAATGCGAGTGTGGTAAAGTGAAGCTCCTTTCGAATTTCCTCTACCATAGTAGCATACTTCTCTGAATCTGGATCTGTATACACCTTAAGAACCTCATCAGTTACATTTCCATTCTCAAGTCTCTCTATTACTCTTCGTGTAATAAGCTCCATTTCTGAAGAAGAACGCGAGAAATTCAAATACTTACATCCATACACAAGTGGAGGACATGCAGGTCTAATATGAACCTCCTTAGCACCAGACGCATACAAGAACTCTGTGGTCTCGCGAAGCTGAGTTCCGCGTACGATGGAATCATCTATAAGTACCATGCTCTTATCCTTGATAAGATCCTGAACAGCCAGCATCTTCATCTTAGCTATGAGATTACGCTGACTCTGAATAGTAGGCATAAAGCTTCTTGGCCAGGTAGGTGTGTATTTTATGAATGGTCTAGAGAACGGTACTCCGCTCTCATTTGCATATCCCACTGCATGAGCTGTACCTGAATCTGGAACTCCTGCTACTATATCAGCCTTGACATTATCTCTTCTAGCCATAGCAGCACCGCAGTTATATCTCATCTTCTCAACAGAGATTCCCTCGTATGAGCTGGCTGGATAACCATAGTAAACCCAAAGGAAGGTACAGATTCTCATATCCTCGCCTGGAGTTCTAAGAGTCACGCAATTATTAGAGGTAATACAGCAGATCTCACCAGGACCGAGCTCCTTGTAATCTGTATAGCCCAGGTTATGGTAGGCAAAATTCTCAAATGAAGCACAGAAAGCGCCATCCTTCTTACCTATAACGATAGGGGTTCTTCCCTTGCTGTCACGTGCACAGTAAATACCCTTTTCATTCATCAAAAGAATAGATACTGATCCATCTACGACCTCAAGCGCGTAAGAAATACCCTCTATAAGATTTTCCTTCTGATTAATCAGCGATGCGATAAGCTCTGTAGCATTTATTTCACCGCCAGAAAGTTCCAAAAACTGTGAATGATTCTTTTCAAGAATCATATCTGTCAGTTCCTTTGAATTATTAATCTTACTTACAGTAGTAATAGCGTATGTACCGTGATGTGAACGGATAATGAGTGGCTGTGGCTCATAATCAGAGATACAGCCTATGCCAAAGTATCCGTGCATACTCTGCATATCCTTATCGAATTTTGTTCTAAATGGTGAATTTTCTATATTATGAATAGCACGATCAAAACCCTTCTCACCAAATACAGCCATACCACCACGTCTGGTTCCAAGATGTGAATGGTAATCTATTCCGAAAAACAGATCAAATACGCAATCAGATTTATCTGCCACTCCAAAAAATCCGCCCATTTTGTACTCCTTTTATAATCATGTGATAAAAAACAATACCGCAAAATATTATATAACAATTGTGCCTATTATTAAAGAGCAAAATAAAAAAAGCTTGGTTCCAACGGAACCAAGCCAAATAATCTATAAATTTGAATATCCCATCAGATACTCATCCACTTCTCTTGCGCAGTCGCGACCCTGACGAATAGCTTTTACCACAAGAGACTGTCCAGTGTGCATATCACCCGCTGTAAATACCTTTTCCTGTGTGGTCTTGAATGAATCTGCCGCTGTGCTAACATTTGTGCGGCCATCTATTTCCACATCAAATGCCTTTGTAACATAGTCCTGCGAACCAAGGAAACCTGCTGCTATTAGAACAAGCTGACATGGCACCTCCTTCTCACTGCCCTCTACAGGTACCATCATACGTCTTCCGCTCTTCTCGTCGAGCTTAGACTCAAGGCTTACCAAAACAGCTGAGCTAAGATTTCCAGACTTATCCTTCTTAAACTCTTTCACAGTAGTAGTATAGATACGAGGATCATGTCCAAATACTGCTATAGCTTCCTCCTGACCATAGTCTGTCTTGCAGACAAGCGGCCACTGTGGCCATGGATTGCTCTCTGCGCGAACGTCTGGAGCCTTAGGCATCATCTCAAGCTGAGTAACTGACTTAGCACCATGACGCACGCAGGTACCTACACAGTCGTTTCCTGTATCACCACCTCCGATGACGATTACATCCTTATCCTTAGCTGAGATATATGTGCCTTCCTTCAAACCATTATCCCAGAGAGCCTTGGTGGTAGAGGTTAAAAAGTCTACTGCAAAGTAAATTCCCTTAGCGTCTCTGCCTGGTGCGCTGATATCTCTTGGGTTAGAGGCTCCGCAGCAGAGAACTACTGCGTCGTATTCCTTAAGAAGCTTCTTTGCATCGACATCCTTGCCCACATTGGCAGAGGTCTTAAACTCGATGCCTTCCTCCTCCATAACCTTTATCTTTCTGTCGATAATCTGCTTTTCAAGCTTCATATTAGGAATTCCATATCGAAGAAGTCCGCCCACACGATCACTTCTTTCAAATACGGTCACCTTATGACCTCTTGAGTTCAGCTGATCTGCTACAGCCAATCCTGAAGGACCTGAACCTATTACAGCTACGGTCTTTCCAGTTCTTACCTTAGGTGGCTTAGCATCTGCCAGACCATTTGCGTATGCATATTCGATGATAGTCATCTCATTTTCCTTTGTGGAAACTGCATCGCCGTTTAATCCGCAGGTACATGCCTTCTCACAAAGAGCTGGACACACGCGACAGGTGAACTCTGGGAAGTTCGATGTCTTGTGCAATCTGAGATATGCCTGCTCCAGATTACCTCTGTAAAGAAGATCATTCCACTCTGGAATCAGGTTATTAAGAGGACAACCAGAGGTCATACCCTTAATATTCATACCAGCCTGGCAGAACGGTACACCGCACTCCATGCAGCGTGCCGCCTGCTTCTTCTGCTCCTCCACTGAAAGAGGTGCATGAAATTCATTAAAGTTTTTAATACGCTCCTTTGGCTCTACTGCCTGAGCATCTTTTCTATCGTAATCTAAAAATCCTGTTGGCTTACCCATAACTTCGACCTCACTCTTACTTTGTCAATGCATTGAATGCTTCTATCTGCGCCTGTTCTGAAGAAAGACCCTTCTCCTCCATCTGAACGATGGTCATCATCATCTTCTTATAATCGTGAGGGATGATCTTCTTAAACTTTGGAAGATACTCACTGAAGTTATCCAATACCATCTGACCCTTCTTTGATCCAGTAAGGGCTACATGCTCAGCAATGATATCCTTAAGCTCAAGCACATCGTACTTGTTAGTTACCATCTCAATGCTTACCATTGACTTATTAAGCTTTCTGTAAAGTGAAGCATCCTCGTCTAATACATAGGCAATACCACCACTCATACCAGCAGCAAAGTTCTTTCCAGTCTGACCAAGTACGACTACACGTCCACCTGTCATATATTCGCAGCCATGATCTCCACAGCCCTCAATAACAGCTGTCGCACCAGAGTTTCTAACTGCAAATCTCTCGCCTACTACACCGTTTATATATGCCTGACCGCTGGTCGCACCATAAAGAGCTACGTTACCTACGATGATATTCTCATCCTCCTTGTAGGTAGCCTTTGCTGATGGATAAACTATAAGCTTACCACCTGAAAGACCCTTACCAAAGTAATCATTGCTGTCGCCCTCGAGTTCAAGTGTAAGACCCTGTGGAACAAATGCTCCAAAGCTCTGTCCACCGGCGCCATGACATTTGATGTGATAGGTATCTGGCTCTACGTTCTCTCCATGCTTTCTAGTAATCTCAGCTCCGAAGAGTGTTCCAAGTGATCTGTCTGTATTCGTTACATTTACTTCACAGCTAGCCTTCTCTCCGCTCTCTAAGGCCTTCGCCATCTCCTTCAAGAAGACTCTCTCATCTATAGTCTTCTCAAGCTCGAAATCAAATACATTCTTTTTATTGTAGCAAATCTTTCCAGCTTCCTTGATAAATGGGTTATCTATGATAGCGCTCATATCAACCTTTGAAAGTCTGCCTTCCTTAGCTACATCCTTAAGAGTAAGGAGATCTGAACGACCTACTAACTCATCTACGGTCTTGATTCCAAGCTCAGCCATGATTTCTCTGAGTTCCTGGGCGATAAACTTCATAAAGTTTACAACATACTCTGGCTTACCGGTAAATCTCTTTCTGAGCTCTGGGTTCTGAGTAGCCACACCTACAGGACAGGTGTCGAGGTTACATACTCTCATCATTACGCATCCCATAGTTACAAGTGGAGCAGTTGCAAAACCGAACTCCTCTGCACCGAGCATAGCAGCTATAGCTACATCTCTACCGCTCATTAGCTTACCATCTGTCTCGATGACAACCTTATTTCTAAGTCCATTTATAGTAAGCGTCTGATGAGCCTCAGCCAAACCAAGCTCCCAAGGAAGACCCGCATTGTGAATAGAGCTTCTAGGAGCCGCACCAGTACCTCCATCGTAACCAGAAATCAGAATTACCTGTGCACCGGCCTTGGCAACACCTGATGCTACAGTACCTACGCCAGCCTCAGATACAAGCTTAACAGAGATTCTAGCCTGCTTGTTTGCATTCTTAAGGTCATAGATAAGCTGTGCCAAATCCTCTATAGAGTAAATATCGTGATGTGGTGGTGGCGAAATAAGTGATACACCTGGAGTTGAAAGTCTGGTCTTAGCGATCCAAGGATATACCTTCTTTCCTGGCAGATGTCCACCCTCACCAGGCTTAGCACCCTGTGCCATCTTTATCTGAATTTCCTGTGCACTTACTAAATATCTGCTGGTAACACCGAAACGTCCTGAAGCTACCTGCTTAATAGCAGAGCATCTGTTTAATCCGTCTGGACCTACAGTAAGTCTCTCTGCTTCCTCACCACCTTCACCTGAGTTTGACTTACCATGAATCATATTCATGGCGATAGCCATAGTCTCATGAGCTTCCTTTGAGATAGAGCCGTAAGACATAGCACCTGTCTTAAAGCGCTTTACGATCTCGTCTACGGACTCTACTTCATCTATAGAAATGCTCTTCTTAGAAGGCTTGAACTCGAGCATACCGCGAAGGTTTCTTACTGAATCCTCCTTGTTCACAAGATCTGTATATTCCTTGAAGGTCTTGTAATCACCTGTTCTGGTAGCCAGCTGAAGAAGATGGATGGTAGCAGGGTTATACATGTGCTCTTCCTTGCCCGAACGCATCTTGTGAGCACCTCTTGAATCGAGGGTCTCATCTGTGTGAAGCTCAAGTGGATCAAACGCCTTTGAGTGCTGGATATTAACATCATTTTCAATATCCTTTATGCCAATACCACCGATTCTTGAAACGGTACCTCTGAAGTACTTAGCGATAACATCCTGATTTATACCGATGGCCTCAAATATTTTCGCGCCCTGATATGACTGAACAGTCGAAATACCCATCTTAGATGCTATCTTTATGATACCTGAGATAACAGCCTCATTATAATCATTTACTGCTGCATAATAGTCCTTCTCGAGCATACCGAGATCGATAAGCTCCTGAATAGACTCCTGCGCAAGATATGGGTTAATAGCAGAAGCTCCATAACCCAAAAGTGTAGCAAAATGGTGTACCTCTCTTGGCTCAGCTGACTCAAGAATGATAGAGAGCGAGGTACGCTTTTTAGTAGTAATCAAGTGCTGCTGCAGAGCAGATACTGCAAGAAGTGATGGGATAGCCACATGGTTCTCATCCACACCTCTGTCTGAGAGGATGATGATATTAGCCCCATCTCTGTGTGCTCTGTCCACCTCCACAAAGAGATGATCAATAGCCTTCTCCAAAGAAGTGTTCTTATAATAAGTAATATTAACTGTCTCTACCTTAAATCCTTCCACCTTCATATTCTTAATCTTAAGAATATCTGTGTTTGTAAGGATAGGATTATTTATGCGAAGCATATGGCAGTTCTCTTCCTTATCCTCCAGCACATTACCACTGTCTCCAAGGAAAATAGTGGTAGCTGTTACTACCTTCTCACGGATAGAATCGATAGGCGGATTAGTAACCTGCGCAAACAGCTGCTTAAAATAATTAAACAAAGGCTGATGTTCCTTTGAAAGAACGGCCAAAGGAATATCTATACCCATCGCACCTATTCCCTCAGCGCCGTTTAATGCCATAGGAAGGATAGATGTGGTAAGCTCCTCATAAGAGTAGCCGAATGCCTTCTGAAGTCTCTTTCTCTCTTCCTTAGAGTGATTTGGAACAAGCTGGTTAGGAATCTTAAGCTCTGAAAGAGTGCAGAGATTCTTGTCAAGCCACTCACCATATGGATGGCGGCTTGCATATGAAGTCTTGAGCTCCTCATCATCGATAAGTCTTCCCTCGATAGTATCTACAAGAAGCATCTTACCTGGCTTTAATCTATCCTTAATCTTAATTCTCTCTTCCTCGATAGGTAATACACCTACTTCTGAAGAAAGAATAAGATAATCATCATTAGTTACATAGTAACGAGAAGGACGCAGTCCGTTTCTATCAAGAACAGCACCCATGATATCTCCGTCTGTGAACAGAATAGACGCAGGACCATCCCATGGCTCCATCATAGTAGCATAGTACTGATAGAAATCTCTTCTCTCCTGGCTCATAGCAGTATTGTTAGCCCATGGCTCAGGGATGGTAATCATAACTGCCAGTGGAAGTGGCAAACCATTCATTACCAAAAATTCCAATGTATTATCGAGCATAGCAGAATCTGATCCAGCTGTGTTTACAACAGGTGTAATCTTAGAAAGCTCAGACTCCAGGAAATCTGTGTACATGCTTTCCTCTCTTGCCAGCATTCTATCTGCGTTACCTTTGATGGTATTAATCTCACCATTGTGAACGATGAAACGGTTTGGATGAGCTCTATCCCAGCTTGGGTTAGTATTGGTAGAGAAACGTGAGTGAACAGTAGCGATAGCTGACTCATAATCCTCATCATTTAAGTCAGCAAAGAAGGTACGAAGCTGACCTACCAAAAACATACCCTTATAAACTATAGTTCTAGAAGACATAGATACTACATAGGTATCCTCACAGGTCTGCTCGAACACACGGCGAGCCACATAAAGCTTTCTGTCAAAATCAAGACCTGCTGCCACATCCTTTGGCTTCTTAATGAATGCCTGCATAATATGAGGCATACAGTCTATGGCCTTCTTACCAAGCACCTTCTCATTAGTAGGCACCTCTCTCCAGCCAAGGAATTCTAAGCCTTCCTTTTCAACGATGATTTCAAACATCTTGGTAGCCTGATTAATGGCGAGCTTGTCCTGTGGGAAGAAGAACATACCTACACCGTATTCTCTCTCTGCTCCCAGCTCAATACCCTGTTCCTTAGCCACCTTAGAGAAGAACTTGTGAGAAATCTGAAGCATTATACCTACTCCATCACCAGTCTTTCCCTCTGCATCCTTACCTGCTCTGTGCTCAAGATTTTCTACGATCTTCAAAGCATCTGAAACAGTCTGATGCGTCTTAATACCTTTTATAGATACAATCGCACCTATACCACAGTTGTCATGTTCAAACTCAGATCTATATAAACCTTTGTTTTCCATTTTCTTCCTCCCTATCAAAATAGAGCACACTCCTAGCAGTATCATCGACACTGATACGAATATGCCCCATTGCATATCATTATTTCATACTTGCCTTTATAAATGCCACAAAAAGTGGATGCGGCTTATTCGGTCTAGATTTGAATTCTGGATGGAACTGAACTCCCAAGTGGAAGGTGTTGTCCGAAACCTCCACTGACTCCACGATTTCATCGTCCGGCGACGTACCTCCTATGGTAAGCCCCTTTTCCTTCATCAGATCTCTGTACTGATTATTAAACTCAAAACGATGTCTGTGTCTTTCCTGAATGAGCTCTTCACCATAAGCCTCATAAAGCTTAGTGCCCTTGGCTATTTTACAAGGATAAGCTCCAAGTCTCATGGTTCCGCCCTTCCTGTGAACCGCCATCTGCTCTTCCATGAGGTCGATTACCAGATTCTTTCCACCTGGATTAAACTCTCCTGAATTTGCATCCGCAAGTCCACATGCATTTCTGGCAAACTCTATGGCTGTTATCTGCATTCCAAGACAGATTCCAAAGAACGGTACGTTATTCTCTCTGGCGTACTGACAGGTAGTTATCATACCCTCGATGCCCCTGTCTCCGAAACCACCAGGAACTATGATACCATCTATTCCATCAAATGTAGCGGCCACATTTTCTTTAGTGATGCCCTCAGAATCAATCCATTCGATTTCTACCTTCGCATCATTCGCATATCCGCCGTGAAGAAGTGATTCTCTCACAGAAAGATATGCGTCATGCAGCTGCACATACTTTCCAACCAAGGCAATCTTAACAGTCTTATCGAGATTTTCAATTCTTTTAACCATATCAGCCCATTCTGATATAGCAGGCTCGATTCCACCTAAGTTTAGCTTTCGTCTTACCACCTTATCAAGCCCATGCTCATGCATCATGAGTGGAGCTTCATAAAGACAGCCAACTGTGTTATTCTCAATTACACAATCCTTTTCTACATTGCAGAAAAGAGAAATCTTATCCTTTATACTCTGCTCAAGCGGATGGTCCACACGACATACGATGATGTCCGGCGTGATTCCCATTCCCTGAAGCTCCTTTACAGAGTGCTGAGTAGGCTTGGACTTATGCTCATCCGAACCTGAAAGCCATGGAACTAATGTGACATGTATAAAGCAGCAGTTCTCTCTTCCCTTTTCCAAAGATATCTGTCTGATAGCCTCCAGGAATGGCTGGCTTTCGATATCACCTGTAGTACCACCTATCTCTGTTATAAGAACATCTGCATCAGTCTCCTTCGCACCCATGTAGATAAATCTCTTTATCTCTTCTGTGATATGCGGGATAACCTGAACAGTCTGTCCTAGGTATTCACCCTTTCGCTCTCTGTTTAACACATTCCAGTATACTTTTCCACTGGTCAGGTTAGAGTATTTATTCAAATTTTCATCTATGAATCTCTCATAGTGTCCGAGGTCCAAATCTGTCTCAGCACCATCCTCTGTGACAAATACCTCACCATGCTGGTAAGGACTCATGGTACCTGGATCTACGTTCATATACGGATCCAGCTTCTGCGAAGCTACCTTCAAACCACGGAGCTTTAGCAAACGTCCTAACGATGCCGCAGTAATACCTTTACCAAGTCCTGAAACAACGCCGCCTGTTACAAATACGTGCTTTGTCATATCATTACCTTCCCTTTATGAATACCTTCTGATAACCATCTGCGCTACTTCTACCCTGGACATACGCTCATTCATCGCATATTTTTCTATATACTTATGAGCCTGCTCCTCAGACATTCCCTCATAGGAAACTAAAAGTATTTTCGCCCTGGATACCAGCTTTAAATCTTCCAGCTTTTCCTTTAATAATTCATTCTGCTTATTAGCCATTGTGATTCGCCTTTGAGCCACTCTGGCAAGCTTTAAAGCAGACCAAAACATTTGCTTACTAATGGGTTTACTAACGGTGATAACACCAAAGTCCTCCACCTTTGCCGTAACCTCATCCATGTACTCTACCTTCACAAATAATAGTACCTGACAAATGTTTTTCTCAGCGATGTCAATGGAAAGCTGTTCTGCACTCTCTCCCTTTATCGGCGCATTTATAAGGCAAATATCATAATCCTGTTCTACTAATCGTCTTTTTGCCTCTCCCGGATTATCTACCACATCTATCCGTTCAAATTCGTTATTCGACAAGAACTCAACGAAAAATTCGCTCGCTTTGGGGGTATCGCATATAATCAATGCTTTACTCATTGTTCATCCCCGCTATACTAATCTTGTTTTTTCTATTACATCTATAAAATGATTCGCTATATCCTTTCGAACTCCATTCTGAAGAAAACTACTATTTTTAGCTATCGCTACAGCTTCCTCTAAGCTCTCTGGCAGGGTATCATACTTTGCCTTCTCAGCCTCTGTCAGCTTTCTGGCACTTATATCAAGTGGAGGTGGAAGCTCTTCTTTATTTCTAACACCTTCAAGACCAGCCTGAATAACCATAGCAAAAGCAAGATATGGATTTATACCCGAGTCTGGCGATCTGAGCACGAAGCAGGTTTTCTGACCATGCACTATAGGTACTCGAAGCAATCTCGACCTATTCTGCGCTGACCATGTTATATGCTTAGGTGCCTCGTTCTCACCGAATCTTTCATAGCTGGCTACCTCAGTATTTAAAAATACTGTTATATCCTTCATTCTATTATATACGCCTGCCATGAAGCTGGCTGTGAAGGCCGGATCATAATCCTCTATATTTACCCCATCCTTCCAGGTCGAAACCTTCATATGTAAGCCATTTCCACTCTTACCCTTGATAGGCTTTGGAGCAAATGAAGCATATACGCCATTTCTGGCTGAAATAGCACCTACTACATGCTTATATGAAATGTAATTATCTGCGGTTCCAAGTGCATTGGAAGCTTTAAAATCTATCTCATTCTGACCAGGTCCTGCCTCATGATGTGAAGCCTCTGGCGAGATACCCATCTCCTCAAGAGTAAGACAAATCTCTCTTCTGATATTCTCTCCTCTATCAAGTGGAGAAATATCCAAATATCCGCCTTCATCCCATGGAATATCAGTAGGTCTTCCCTCTTCATCTGTCTTAAATAAGTAGAACTCACTCTTAAGACCGATTCTAGGGGTAAAGCCTAGCTCTGCGCATTCCTTGATGGTTTTCTTTAAAAACATTCTATAATCGTAAGGGAAAGGTGAACCATCTTCCAGAACTACATCACAGAAAAATCTTAATACACGACCCTGCTGTGGTCTCCATGGCAAAATCGCCATAGTGCTAGGATCAGGCTTTAAAAATAAATCCTGAAACTTCTCATCGTCATATCCAAGAATTAAAAAAGAATCAAAATTTATTCCTATATCAAACGCGGCCTTAAGCTCACCTGGCATAATAGAAATATTCTTTTGATTTCCGAAAATATCACAAAATGCCAAGCGTATAAACTTGACATCATTTTCCTCTATAAACTCTAAAACTTCGTCTACCACACTGAAGTTTTCCATATAATGTGCCTCCCCTTATCTTAGGTACTATTACAAGAAAGGGCGTCCGAACTTAAACCTGAATAGATTTTTCAGACCTAAATTCGAACGCCCTTGTCCAATGGAGATAATTTACTACTTTATCATCCATTTGTAAAGAGTTTTTTTATTCTACGTCCTGGAGGGCATTGTAGTCTTCCTCACCGGTTCTGACCTTAACTACCTTAAGCACGTTGTATACAAAGATCTTACCATCTCCGATGTGACCAGAATAAAGCGCCTTCTTAGCTGCTGCAATAACAGAAGCTACTGGAATCTTACTTACGATTACCTCAACCTTGATCTTAGGTAATAAGGTTGCGTCCATCTCAACTCCACGGTAGTAGTCACCAGCACCCTTCTGGATACCGCAACCCATTACCTGAGTAACGGTCATGCCTGTTACACCAAGCTCATTGAGCGCCTTCTTTAATCCATCAAACTTAGCAAGCTTTGCGATAATAACAACCTTGTGCATGCCGGTGTTGAAAATCGGAACTCCGTTTGCATCAAGATCATCTGCCTCTGCTACAACTGGAACTGCGAGATCAACCTTTGCAGGGCTTGCCTTTTCGTATTCACCCTCACCAAGGTCGGTGTTGTCGTTAACGTCCATGTTCATGGTGATATCAGTGATAGAAAAACCAGCATATGCTGAAGGAAGACCGTGCTCAGTAGTGTCAAGACCTGCCAGTTCCTCTTCCTCAGTTACTCTAAGACCAATGGTCTTCTTGATTGCAAAAAATACGATGGTAATAATTGCGCCTGTCCAGATAAGAACAGCTGCAACACCAATGAGCTGAATGACAAGAAGCTTTGCACCGCCGCCATAGAAAAGACCTGCAAGCTCATTGCCTGGTGCAGTAGGTGTTGAGAAAAGACCAACTGCGATGGTACCCCAGATACCGTTCATAAAGTGAACAGCTACAGCACCAACAGGATCATCTACATGAAGCTTATAATCACAGAACCATACGCCAAATACTACAAGCAGACCAGAAACTGCGCCGATTACAAGTGCGCCTACTACATCGGTGGTGTCGCAAGGAGCAGTGATTGCTACAAGGCCTGCAAGGCTGGCGTTAAGACTCATTGAAACATCAGGCTTGCCATACTTAATCCAGGTGAAAATCATGCATACTACAGTTGCAATTGCAGGTGCTACAGTAGTGGTTACAAAGATTGATGCGAGCTGCTCAATAGAGGTTGCAGCAGCACCGTTAAAGCCATACCAGCCAAGCCAGAGGATAAATACACCTAATGCGCCAAGAGGAAGAGAATGTCCCGGGAATGCGTTGACCTTTGTAATCTTTCCATCTTTATCCTTTGAGAACTTGCCAATACGAGGTCCTAAGATTGCTGCGCCAATGAGTGCACAAAGGCCTCCACACATGTGGATTGCACAGGATCCAGCGAAATCGTGGAAGCCCATTTGTGCAAGCCAGCCACCGCCCCAGATCCAGTGAGCTTCTACAGGATATACAACAGCGGAGAGCACTGCTGAATAAATGCAGTAAGAGAGGAACTTAGTTCTTTCTGCCATAGCTCCTGAAACTATGGTTGCAGTGGTGGCACAGAATACTAGGTTGAACACAAAGTTAGACCAGTCAAAATTTGCATAGTCGGTGAAGATATCAAAACCAGGTCTTCCGATTATGCCAACGACATCTTCTCCTAAGAGAAGGCTAAAACCAATAAGAATAAATACAACGGTACCAATGCAGAAGTCCATTAAGTTCTTCATGATAATGTTACCTGCGTTCTTTGCTCTGGTAAATCCGGTTTCTACCATGGCAAAGCCTGCCTGCATCCAGAATACCAGTGCGGCTCCTATAAGGAACCAGACTCCAAATGTCTGAGCCTGTATGCTCTCAAAAATTTCTGTTGTCATCTTTTTACCTCCTAAAATTTAAAACGAGGTGCTGAGCTATGCTCTACACCTCGTTGTGTTCATATCTGTCTCCCCTGAAAGGGGAGGGGGACCGCGTTAGCGGTGGAAGGGTTATTTTTACTTTACAGAGTAAAGGATCTCGCCGTAGGTTGGATATGGCCAGATGTCTGAAGGAACAATTACCTCAAGAGCATCTACAACCTCACGAAGATCGTTCATTGCTGCGAAGATTACCTCTCTATGGAATTTCGCATTCTCAAGAACATCCTCAATTCCTGCTGCCTTTCCGATAGCAGCCTC
>JAZRWF010000056.1:0-51760 GCA_045599565.1 Lachnospiraceae bacterium | reverse complement strand
GCTGCCTGAAAGTCTAAGGTTGTTTCTCCCTTATAGGACTTAAAATTCTGAAATGAAAACTGGCATAACATGATTTGTAGCCTCCTTTCCTAAGGGTATTATATGATGAATAAATGGAAAATGCAAGGTTTATATTTGATTTGAGGACAATAATTACTGAAATGAGGATAAAAAATGAATTTATGAGATTTTAGGGCAATTGGAGAGGAGGAGATATTTTATAGTGTTTGCGGATGTGGGTGAAATATTCTAATAAAAAAGCCTTAAAAATCGGAAAATGCATAAAACTTTTACCTAGACCTTCAGAAAAGGAAATTCTGGAGGTTTAGGTTATGCAGGAAATTAGTAATGAGATCGCAAAGAAAATAAAGATGAGCCGAGAGGCGGAATTGAATATGGAACGATGTGCAGAGTTTATGGCTCGTATGATCCAAAAGTATGGTAAAAAGATACTTGATGACATTTCGGCGGAGAGTAGCGAACAGCCTGAGCAACCGAAAAGTGATGTATGAATGAAGGCGTTGATTACAAAATACAAGTAATCAGCGCTTATTTTTTGTTGACATTTTGATGTTTTGGAGTTAATATTTAATTCTAACAGTAACACGAACAACCAATGAGCAACCGAAAAGAGATGATAAAGTGACAAAGAAAAAATGTTATATATATACAAGAGTGTCTACGGCTGCTCAAACAGAAGGATACAGCCTAGAAGCACAGCAGGAAAGACTTCATCAATATGCAGAATATAAAGGCTTAAAAATAGTTGGAGAATATTGCGATGCAGGTAAATCTGGAAAGAGTATTAAAGGACGACCTGCATTCATGGAAATGCTTGATGATATTTCCAGCGAAAAAGATGATATTGCATATGTATTAGTTTTTAAGCTTTCGAGATTTGGAAGAAATGCAGCAGATATCTTGAAGTCATTACAGCTTCTCACAGATTATGATGTGGATCTGGTGTGTGTTGAAGATGCAATAGATAGTTCTACACAAGGCGGAAGACTTACTTTGGCAATATTATCTGCAGTGGCTGAAATTGAGCGTGAAAATATCAATGTTCAATTTATGGCAGGTAGGATGCAGAAAGTGCTTGATGGAGGCTGGCCGGGTGGACCGGTTCCTTTTGGATATCAAAAGGATAATCAAGAACTTTTCATCAATGAAGAAGAGGCAATGATTGTCAAGCTGATTTATGATATGTATTTGCAAGATGATATGAAGGCAAATGCAGTTGTTAGGTGGCTTAATGATAATGGCTATAGGAGAATGGTCAGAGGACAGGAAAAGGCTTTTACATCAGATTTTGTAAAGGGTATCTTAAAGAATCCATTTTACTGTGGCAAATTGATGTTTAATCGCAGAACTAATTTGAAAGGACCGAACATAAAGCCTAAAGACCCCATATGTGTTGAGGGTAAGCATAAGGCGATAGTCTCAGAAGAACAGTGGCAGTTGGTTCAGGAGAAACGAGAAGAATTATCATCATGGGGAGAAAAAACAGAAGATCTTGACAGAATTAGCCTGTTATGTGGTTTAGCTAAATGTCCTGCTTGTGGAGGTGGTCTTGTTCACATGAAGAATAAGAGCATTAACAAGAATAAAGGCGGCTATTATAAGACACTTCACTATTATTCCTGCAGAAATTATAGAAAAGCGGAAGGAAGAACTTGTTCTTTCAAACATACCTATAATCAAGAAAAAGTCGATAGTGCGGTTTATGAGATTGTAAGCAACTTGCATACTATGCCTCAGTTTCGAGAAGCAGTGGATGCTTCAGTTGGAGATAAGCCTACACTGGAAAGCTATGAAGCAGAAATGAAGGAATTGAGAAAGCAATTGCACTTTCAGGAACATTTGAAATACAAGCTTGGAAATGAATTGGATGCTCTCGATATCCTTGCTGATGATTACGACCTGCAGTATGAGGTAATGCAGACAAAAATCGATGAGACTTATGATCAGATAGAAGAAATTGAACATAAGATTAGCAAGTGTAAGAAAAAGATGGCGGCTCTTAAGAAGGGAATTCAGGGAACAGAAAATGTAAAAATGCTTCTTCAAACTTTTCCTAGACTATATCAAGAAATGGATTGTTTTGAAAAAAGAGAAATGTATCGTTTGTTTATAAACCGAATTGATTTGTACCCAGAGAATCGTCCGGATGGTAAGGTAGTAAAGAGCATTACCTTTAGATTTCCGGTATTTTATGGCGATGATGATGAGATATCAGCATTTGTTGATAAGGCAACTGCTGGGGAAAATCCAGATGATGAAATCTTCTTTACTATTGATTGTGAGGAACTTCAACCAACTGTTGCAGAAGCAAAAGCTACATATGCACAGCTTAGAGCACATGTATTAGAGAATGCAGGTCTTAAGGTTTCATCTTTATACATTGCACAGATAAAACGAAAATATGGAATTGATGTTGGAGAAGCATTCAATAAACCAGCTGATCCTAAAAAGCATGTTCCTAAATGTCCGAAGGAAAAAGAATTAGCTATTATTGATGCGCTTAAGGCGTTTAGAATGCTAGAAGATACAGTAGAGTATAGAGAGGTGGCAGCGGATGAGTAAGAAAAAACAAAAATGTTATATATACATGAGAGTATCTACTGCCATGCAGGTAGAGGGATATAGTCTAGAAGCTCAGAATGAGAGACTAACTAAGTTTGCAGACTTTCAAAATTTGGAAGTGGTTAGAGAATACTGTGATGCAGGTAAATCTGGTAAGAACATTACAGGAAGACCGGAATTTGCACAGATGCTTCAGGATGTCGCTGATGATCGAGATGGAGTGGATTACATTTTAGTGTTCAAGCTTTCACGATTTGGAAGAAATGCAGCGGATGTACTTAATTCACTTCAGTATATACAGGATTTTGGAGTAAACCTTATCTGCGTGGAAGATGGCATTGATTCATCAAAGGATTCCGGTAAACTTACTATCACAGTTTTATCTGCGGTTGCCGAAATAGAAAGAGAGAACATTCTTGTTCAAACTATGGAAGGGCGTAAGCAGAAGGCAAGAGAAGGAAAATGGAATGGTGGTCAAGCTCCATTTGGTTATGAACTTGATACAGAGAACAGTACTTTAATTGTTGTTCCTGAAGAGGCTGAGATTGTAAGGATTATTTTTGATAAGTTTGTTCATTCTGATATGGGAGCTGATTCCATTGCAAATTATCTCAATCAGCATGGTTACTCTAAAAAGAGAGTAAGAGAGCATGAGGTCAGTCATTTTGCAAGAGGACTCATTCGAGGCATTCTTGATAATCCTGTATATATTGGGAAGATTGCTTATGGTAAGAGTGCAACTGAAAAGGTGAAGGGAACCAGAGATCAGTATCGTAGAGTTGTTCAGGATGATTACTTGATTGCTGATGGTAACCACGAAGCTATTATTGATAATGACACTTGGGAAGCTGCTCAGAAGAAGCGGAAAGAGACCGGTGTTAAGTGGAATAAGACTCACAGCCTTGAACATGAACATATTCTTTCAGGATTACTTAAGTGTCCTATCTGTGGAACTGGAATGGCTGGTACAGTAAGAAGGCGAAAGAATAAAAAAACTGGTGATTATAAGGATGACTTCTATTATAGATGTTTGCATCGTAAGAAGATAGACGAAGAGCATTTCTGTAATTTTAGGCTATCGCTTAACCAGGATGAGATTAACAAAGCTGTTGAAGAAGTAATACTGAGGATGACGAGCAGCCCTGGATACAGCGAAGCAATAGCAAAGAAACTTGGTGAAAAGGTGGATGTAAGTGCTCTTGAAAATGAGAAGGAGCAATACAGAGCACAACTTCGTCAGGCTATTGGTGCAAAGAATAAGCTTACTGCAATGCTTGATAAGTTAGATGTAGAAGATAAGCATTATGATAGAAAGTATCAGGACATGCAGGACAGATTAGATAATCTGTATGATAAGATTTCAGAGATTGAGGATGCCATTGCTGATATCGAAGAAAAGATTGCAGGCGTCTATGGTGAACAGGTTACTGCAGAATATTTGTACCAGGTTTTAAAGAACTTTGATAAAATCTATTATGAAATGACAGATCTTGAAAAGAAGGAGTTCATGAGGAATTTCATTGATGCAATTGAAATCCTTCCTGAGAGAACGGAAAGCGGACGCATCTTAAAGCATATTGATTTAAGGTTTCCGATATATTATGAAGGTAGTGAGGGTGATCAAATTCGGTTGCTCAACGAACTGAACGTCGAAACCATAGCGCTCTTTAGGCGCTGAAATAATAAGGAGGTGGATTATTCCACCTCCTGTTTTTACTTATTCAAGAATTCTGAAGGACTTATTCCTTCGACCTTTTTAAACACTTTACTGAAATAGAATTCACTTCCAAAGCTAAGAGCTTCTGCTACCTCGTAGACCTTTTTATAGTCTTCCTTCAGCAGCTTTTTGGCTTCCTGAATTTTCTTAATGTTTACAAATTCGTTAAAGCCGACATCAGAATACTTGCTGAACAGCTGACTTAAATAGCTAGGGCTAACCCAAAATAAGGCTGCCACATCATTCAGAGAAAGCTTCTCATATACATGCTCTGCGACATAATTCTTTACATCTATGACGATTCGGTTTTTATAATCCTTTTTTCTGCTGTCGAATATTTTGCTTAGCTCCACGACAAATGTATCGAGCCAGCCCACGACTGCGTCGACATTTGGCATACGATACAGTGACATGTATCCATCTGGATACGCACTGAAGGCTTCGGCTAGGACGTTTGCTCCATCAGGTAAAAGGGAGATGGAGAGGTATAAAATATTGCTGGCAGCATCCATAGCCTGCACATAGTGGTGTGAGTGCGCACTTATTAGTTCGCAAAGAGTTTTTATAGTGCTTGATAAAAGCTGTGAGTCATATTCCTCAAAGGCCTTCGTTAAGTCGGACTTGAACAGAGAGATATTAAAGGTATCATGTGCTAGTGGTTCCATGTAGGAAATGATAGCCACAGGATTATCAGATGAGGCCTGACGGTAGGACAGGCGCGCCATTTGGAAGGATTCGTTTATAAGCTGTGATTTATCTACTACGCTGCCAATTCCCATGAGCATATTTACATTCATATAATTTTGAATGCTGGTTCTTATTTTTAAAATAAGCTCGTTTACCCTTTGGGTGTCTATTTCGTCTCCGCCAAGAATAATGGCGAAATGAGATTCATCTAAAGAAATGGACTGGCATGGAATTTGCTTTCCTGCTAGCTCCGAAAACATTTGGAGTGAACTCATATATAGGCCACGCAGGGTCTCACTGCTGGCGTTTGTATTTATAGCTTCAAAGGAACCGTAGCAGCAGACAAATGCTTTGTAATCGACATTTATATTCAGATCACTCGCCTGACGGTGCATTTGCTCTTCGGACTCAAACAGGTTATTCAATAAGCTGATTAGGAACTTTTCCGCATAGGAATAAGGACCTAGATGAGATGCAGCGGCAGGCACAGAGTCTGGGGTAGACTTGTTTCCATATTCCTTACACTGGGCTATGGCTTTTTTCATGGTAGCTAGCAAAAGCTCAGCGTTAAGCTCCACCTTTACCAGATATTCTAATGCCTGATTGGATATGGCTTCCTTTGCCATTCGAAAGTCCTCATAGCTTGTAAGCATGATAAATACAGGCTTTTTGAAACCGAATTCCTCGCGAGTTCTACGAAGAAGCTCTAAGCCGTCCATAACAGGCATTTTTATATCGCTTATGACGATGTCAGGCTGTGATGCGCGTATGGTTTCGAGTGCGAGCTTTCCATTGTTCGCAGTGCCGATTACCTCTATATCAAGCTCAGACCAGTTCAGCATGGATTTTATACCTACCTGAACCAGTGGCTCGTCATCTACTATAAGAAGTTTATACATCGTTTTCTCTCCGTGGAATAATAACTCTCATGGTGGTGAAATGGTCTACTTCGGATTCTATGGAAATGCCATATTTATCTCCAAATTCATACTGGAGGCGTTTGTTTACATTGCTTATGCCTATTTCCTTAAAAAATTCGGCTTTTTCTGAAGAGTTCTCAGTTAGCAGTCTTTCTATCGCTTCCTGTGGTATACCTACTCCGTCATCAGTGACATCAAGTATTAAGTCATTCTCACTCCGTGAATACAGGTGGACTGTTATAGTTCCGCTTCCACCCTTTGGCTCTAATCCGTGAAAGATGGCGTTTTCCACCAAAGGCTGAAGTGTGAATTTAAGTATACTATATTTTGTCAACGCATTATCATCGATAGTGACGTTAAAATCTATCATACCACCATAGCGATAATTCTGAATGGTAAAATAATCCTTTACAAGAGACAGCTCCTCCTTTATCGGAATGAGAAGGCTGGTGCCCTTTGAGATGCTTCTAAGCAGGCTGGCAAGTGCTGTAGTCATATCTGCTATTCCATTAGAGCCCTGCATAATCGCCATCATCTTTATGGAATTTAGCGTGTTATATAGGAAATGAGGGTTTATCTGGCTTTGAAGCATTTGATACTCGAGATCCTGCTTCTCTTTTTCATCCTTTAGTCGGCTTTGTAAAAGCTGATCGATGCTTACTGACAAATCATTTATTCCCTGTCCGACTTCACCTAGCTCGTGGTTCCATTCGATAGAAGGATCCCTGGAAAAATCGCCCAAAGCTGTGCGAGAGATTTTTTCTCGGATGGCTGTGAGTGGTTCGTATACATAATGGTTAAACGCTACATTCAACGCAACCCATATTGCGATAATAAAAATCAGTATGCCGATCAAAACAAAAAGAAATGCGCGTTTACCGTTGTTTAAGATGTCCGGCGAAATGGCTTGGAGTATATAGCAGTCATTCATCGAAAGCGGAGCCTTTACCACTGTCTGGTTACCGCTGGCTGTCTGGTACTCTGTGACCACGAGCTTTTCTTTAGTAGTGTAGCTTGATTTTACAAGTGGATTCGAAACGGGGGTCTCCAGCTCTGTGAGAGTCCCATCATATTTATAAACATGTTCTCCCATTATAAGATAAAAATCGCCATTAGTTTCAGTCATAAAGCGATCCATTGCGCTCGTGAAAAGGTCAGAAGAAATCTCCATGTACAGCACACCGCCTCGAGCTGAATTAAATTTGTTGGCTATTGGGCGAATGATTGGAACGACCATAATCGAGGCTTTATACATGAAGGGCTCGGGTATAAAGCCTACTGAAAAATCATAGCCTTTCGAATCTAAAAGCTCCTGGTAAAAGGAAAGCTCTGGTACGTTAGTGGCAAGGTTTTTTGTGGTGGAATTCGTAGTCTGGCATACGTGCAGGTATTTTTGATCCTTTATAATGGCAGCGCGGGGAATAAAGCCTGAAGACTCATTATTTCTATATTCCTCGTATAGTCTGTCATAGGTTTTTACACTGCGGACAGAGTTATTCGCGCGTGTGGAAACATAGTTAGCTATGTCTGTGTTAGTCTGGCAGAAGCGTGAGAAGCGATAAATACTTTCTATGTCTGAATTTATCGAATCTCTGAGGTTATATATATTCGTAAGCGTTGAACTGATCATGGTATCCTGCAGATAGTTTTTAAAAACATAATAGCTTATGAAGCTGACCAGCATACAAATAAGCATTGAGCCAATGAGCGTTATGCCTATGATTCTTCTGCGGATGGGATTGTTAGCTTTGCGTGTCATATAGTACTACCTATCTATTTTTTATGGTAATCATACCATGTTACGATGGTAAATAATAGAAAATATTCTATGGATAATAAAAAAAGTGTATTGTTTATAAAAATAATACATGCTTCAAAGGGTGTAGATGCTGTTTGTGAAAAAATGTGTCTGATATTGAAAGATTTTTCATGTGAAATACAAAATCTAGGTGATAGACTACTAACCATCAGATAACGAATCTTTTTAGAGGATTTATACAGGAGGAAAAGTTATGAAAAAGAAAGTTATAAGCCTTATGCTTACAGCTGCTATGGCTGCTACAGCATTTGCAGGATGTGGTGAGGCAGCTACCACCACTACTTCAGGAAGCTCTACAGCTTCTACCACCACTTCATCATCTAGCAGCTCATCATCTACAGCTAGCACAGCTGCAGAGCCAGTTACCCTTAAGTGGGCTATCTGGGATGAGGCTACTACCCAGTACTGGGGTGATTTAAAGGCTGCTTATGAGGCATCTCATGAGAACGTAACTATCGAGATGGTTGACCTTGGATCTACAGATTATATGACAGTTCTTGCTACTGAGCTTTCGGGAAGCGGATCTGACTTCGATGTAGTTACTATTAAGGATGTTCCAGGATATGCTACTTTAGTTCAGAAGAATGCTATTCTTCCACTTAACGATTATATATCAGCTGACGGCGTAGACCTTAAGCAGTATGCAGGTGCTACAGATCAGGTTACAGTAGACGGAAAGCTTTACGAGCTCCCATTCAGAAATGACTTCTGGGTACTCTTCTATAATAAGGATGTATTTGACAAGGCTGGCGTTGCATATCCTACAAATGATATGACCTTCGCTCAGTATGATGCTTTGGCTAGACAGGTTACAAATACTGATATGAATAACCGTGTATATGGTGGTCACTATCACACCTGGAGATCTACCATTCAGCTTATGTCAGTTCTTGATGGTAAGCACACTATTCTTGATGGAAACTATGATTTCATGAAGGATTACTATCAGATGGTACTTGATCAGGAGAAGGATGGCATCGTTAGATCTTACTCTGATCTTAAGACAGAGGGTCTTCACTACTCAGCAGCTTTCTCTGGCGGTGATGTAGCTATGCTCAACATGGGTTCATGGTTCATCTCTACCCTTATTACAAACATTAAGTCTGGTGAGTACGATGGATCGCTTTGCGGAAACTGGGGTATTGTTAAGTATCCACACGCTGATGGCGTAGCAGCTGGTTCTACTCTTGGTACTATCACTGGTATCGCAGTTACAGCAGCTTCTGATACTCCTGATGCATCATGGGATTTCGTTAAGTGGGTATCTGGTTCAGAAGGTGCAGCAGTTATGGCTTCTTCAGGTAACTTCCCAGCTATCATGACTGATGATGTTAAGAACACTATCGCTTCTATGGAAGGCTTCCCAACAGATGCAGCTTCTAAGGAGGCACTCAACGTATCTAACCTTTATCTTGAGGTTCCTTACGGCGATAAGGTTTCTGAGATTAACTCAGTACTCGATTCTTACCATGGTGCTATCATGAGCGGTGAGACAGATATCAATACTGGTATCGCAGCTATGAACGAGGAAGTTTCTAAGATTTTAGCACAGTAAATAAAAGGGAACGAACCGTTCCACATAGTGATTAAGTAATGATCATGCGGAGATTACTTCTTATAGAGGTAATCTCCGTTTTATAAGAAAGGGGTAGTTATGGCTGAAGTAACCACCGCTAAAAAGAAGGGATTGAGCAGAGAAACCAAGAGAACCTTGGTAGCGTATTCCTTCATAGCACCTAACTTTATTGGATTCTGTGTTTTCACGCTTGTTCCTATCATTTATGCATTTGCTCTCGCATTTATGAAATGGGATGGAAGTAATCCAGCACAGTTCGCAGGAGTAGCGAACTTTACCAGACTTACATCAGATACATTTTTCAAGGCGGCACTTAAGAATACTATTATCTATTGTATTGGTACTGTTCCGCTGACTATGGTCGCATCACTGGCGCTTGCGATCCTATTAAATCAGAAGATAAGAGGTAGAGGAATATTTAGAACTCTTGCCTTTTTTCCATATATTGCATCACTTGTAGCTATTACATCAGTTTGGAAAATGCTTTTCCATCCTACAAAGGGACCTATAAACAGCATTCTTTACAATGTGTTCAACGTTCCTCAGGATCAGCTTCCTAAGTGGTTCTCTGGAGGACTTGTACTCTTTTCTATGATACTTTTCTCTGTATGGAAGTACATGGGTTACTACATGGTAATCTATTTGGCAGGTCTTCAGGGTATCTCAGCTGAGCTCTATGAGGCAGCAGCTCTGGATGGAGCGGGAACCTGGGGTAAGTTCAGATTCGTAACCTGGCCTCAGCTTAGATCCACCACATTCTTCGTGGTCGTAATGCTTACGATTAATTCATTTAAGATTTACGATATAGCGATTATGTTAGCTGGTGGCGGAAGCGGAGAGCTTACACAGTCTTCTACAGTACTTGTTTACTACATTTATCAGAAGGCATTTATCGATTGGGATTTAGGCTACTCAAGTGCTGTGGCCATGGTACTGTTCTTGATTGTTTTAGTCGTAACATTAATACAGTTCAAGATTCAGGCTGACCAGGAAAAGTCTTAAGGAAAGGAGAGGAGTATGAAATCTAAACATAAAAACCAAGTGATTAGCAAGATTATCATTTATACGATTTTGGTTCTTCTTGCTGCTATTATGATAATTCCTTTCCTTTGGATGCTTTCAGCATCTATTAAGGCTGACAGAGAAGTTTTCCAGATGAATCCTTTCGTGTGGATTCCAGCGAATCCAAAGTGGTCGAATTATGTCAATATTTGGCATAAGATACCTATGGCTACCTTTGTAAAGAATACTGTTTTCCTCACACTTGTAGTTACATGCCTGCAGCTTTTGACCTCTAGCTTCGCAGCATACGCATTCGCTAAGCTTGAGTTTAAGCACAGAAATCTGCTGTTTTTGGCATACATTTCTACTATAGCTATGCCTTGGCAGGTATACATGGTACCTCAGTTTATCATGATGAGAAAGATGGGCTTGAATGATAAGCTTACCGCTATGATATGTTTACAGGCGTTCTCAGCTTTCGGTGTGTTCATGATGAAGCAGTTCTTCGAGGGCGTTCCTAGTGAGCTTTGTGAGGCAGCTCGTATAGATGGTATGAATGAGTATAGAATATATGCTTCTATTATGCTTCCGCTTGCGAAGCCAGCACTTTCTACACTTACCATATTTACCTTCGTAAATACCTGGAATGACTATTTAGGACCACTCATCTATTTGAGATCGCAGGCCAAAAAGACCATTCAGCTCGGACTTAAAATGTTTATATCCCAATATTCATCTGATTACGGACTGATAATGGCTGGCTCAGTGCTTTCGCTGATTCCACTTATCGCAGTGTTCTTGATGTTCCAGAAATACTTCGTAGAAGGTGTAGCAGCTAGTGGTATAAAAGGATAATATTTATCTCCTCCAAAATAAGGTGTCAGGTCGGTTTGAACAAACTGTGTTCCCTCCGATCTGACACCTTTATTTTGTGATATTATTTTGTTATAATTAAAATACTGCGCAAAGGGGGACCTAAAAATGTTGGAATTTGATGTAAAAGTAACGGCAGACGATATGTTCAAGTTTAACCTAAGGCATATTTACTCGACTTTTCAAGGGTGGGTTAGTGTGCTCCTGGGTCTGTTTTTGTTATTTGTAGGCTTTTATAGCTGGAATAGTTTAAGCGCGATGAACAGGGCTATATATGTGGGTGCAGGATTACTTATGATAGTGTATGTTCCCATAAATATGAAGCTGAAATCTGCGCACGTGGTTCAGTCAAATGAAGAGCTGTTTAGTTCGCTGCATTTTATATTTGATGATGAAAAGGGTGTTTTAGCTAGTTCAAAGGTGACAGCTGAAGAAGAAGCTGCACTACCATGGGATTATGTTTATAAGGTAAAATGTGCAAAGGATGCACTTTATATCTATTCAAATAAGATTAATGCTTATATTATTCCAAGAGAGTGTGTAAAGAGTAAAGAAACGCAGATTACAGAGTGCTTAAAGAAAAATGTGGAGGATTATAAGCTTTCATTAAAGGGGTGGAAATAATGTCTGTTCTGTTTGAAACTAAATCACCGGATGAGACGATGGCCATAGGTGAAAAACTAGCTGCCAGGGTGAAGCCAGGCGATGTGATAGCGATGTATGGTGACCTCGGTGTGGGCAAGACGCATTTCTCAGCAGGTTTTGCGAGAGGTCTTGGGATTGATGATGATATTACGAGCCCTACCTTTACGATAGTATGCGAGTATCAGGATGGCAGCCTTCCGTTTTATCATATGGATGCATACAGAATAGAGGATATAGACGAGCTCTTTGCGATAGGGTTCGATGAGTATATATTTGGACAGGGTGTCTGCCTCATAGAGTGGGCGAACCTAATAGAAGAGGCATTGCCTGCCGATATTATTAAGGTTACTATAAAAAAGAATCTGGATAAGGGTGTAGATTTCAGAGAGATTGTTATTTCGGGAATAGATGAGTTATGAGAACTATAGCGATAGAAGCCAGTTCGCTTACCGCTTCAGTAGCATTAAGTGAGGACGGAGTACTTATAGGCGAGTTTACTACGAATTTAAAAAAGACGCATTCGCAGACACTGCTGCCGATGTTAGATGATTTATTAAAGATGCTTGAACTTCCTGCTGATTGGGCTCAGTTTATAGCTGTGTGCGCAGGACCTGGAAGTTTTACGGGGCTTAGAATAGCTGCAGCTACAGCTAAGGGGCTGGCGCAGGCTACTGGTGCAAGAATAATACCTGTGCCTACAGTGGATGCTTTGGCCTTTAATATGTGGGGTTGTGCGGATGTGGTCTGTCCGATAATGGATGCCAGAAGAGAGCAGGTGTATACAGGTCTATATGATTTTGTGGGAAGAGAGCATGGCTTCGACGTGCTTCTACCTCAGTGTGCGATAGCATTCGAAGAGGTGGCGGGCAGAATAAATGATCTTGGGAGACCGGTTGTATTTTTGGGAGACGGAGTAGAGCATTTTAGGCCAGCTATGGATGAGTTATTAACGGTAGGCTATACCATTGCTCCGCCTACACACAGGTATCAAAGAGCTGCCTGTGTGTCTGCTTTGGCAGAGCAAATGTATATAATGAATCCTGAGGTAGCAGTAGATGCGGCTTCATTTGCTCCAGATTATCTCAGACAGTCTCAGGCTGAGAGGGAGCGGGCTCAAAAGGAAGGGAAGGAATAGTAGATGCTGGATGTATGTTTACTGGGGACGGCAGGTATGATGCCTCTTCCGAAAAGGTGGTTAACTTCCTGCCTGCTAAGGTACAATGGGCATTGTGCTTTGATAGACTGTGGTGAGGGCACACAGATAGCTCTGAGGGAGGCTGGCTTTTCATCCAATCCTGTGGATGTCATTTTATTTACGCATTTTCATGCTGACCACATAAGCGGTTTACCTGGATTTTTACTGTCCATGGGTAATTCTGACAGAACTGAGGAGCTGACTATAATCGGACCGCCAGGGCTGACTAAGGTCGTGAACTGCCTTAGAGTGATAGCTCAGGAGCTGCCATTTGACATAAAGCTTATCGAGTTGGATTCGCCCAAACAGTCGTTTAGCATGTTTGGGATGAATTTTAGTGCTTTTCGTGTGAACCATAATGTGGTATGCTATGGCTATAGTGTGGATATTCCGCGCGCTGGTAAGTTTAATTTACAGGCTGCGCAGGATTTAGGACTGCCCGTTAAGCTGTGGAATCCGCTTCAGAAGGGGAACACAGTGGTCTTTGAGGGTAAAACCTACACGCCTGATATGGTTATGGGTGGAGCCAGAAAAGGACTTAAGGTTACTTATAGTACAGACACCAGACCATGTGAGGCTCTTGTGGAGGCAGCTAAAGGAAGTGATCTTTTGATAGCGGAAGGCATGTATGCGGAGCCTGGTATGGAGGCTCAGGCGAAGCAGAAGAAGCATATGACCTTCTACGAGGCAGCCAGAGTGGCAAGAGAGGCTCAGGTGAGTGAGCTTTGGCTTACGCATTTTTCACCGTCTCTCATATCGCCTAAGCAGTATATGAATGATGTAAAGGAAATCTTTCCAGACGCTGTTCTTGGAAAAGATGGAATGTTAAAGACTTTGATGTTTGAAGAGGAAGATTAGCAGTGCAGAAGGCTCTTAGAATCTTCATAGTGGGACTGGCTTGTGTCGGTATACTGTTGGGATATTACTTTTATCTCAGCACTAAGAATGATGCCCGCAAATCAGATACTAACGTTCAGCTGTCAGAGGTACAGGCTATCGTGGACAAGGATTTCGACAGAGATTACCCAGAGACTCCGAGAGCTGTTATAAAGTGGTATAACAGAATTATTACAGCATACTACGGGGCGGATTATGATGAGGATGAGTTCATGGCTATGGCACAGCAGACCAGAAAGCTTTTGGATTCAGAACTCTTGGAGGCGAACCCTAATGATACCTATATGCGAAATGTAAGGGAAGATATACAGGACTGGAAAAATCGCTCGAAGACCATAGTTAACTCAGAAGTTTGCGACACTAAAAGTGTTACCTATAAGGTCATAAATGGCAAGGAATGTGCCTATGTGACGGCATATTATTTTACAAAAGAGAACTCGAGCTTTTCACGTACATATCAGCAGTACTGTTTAAGACAGGACGCTATGGGTCGCTGGAAGATAGTGGCTTTCAAAAAAGTAGACAGAGAAGAGAGTATAGATTTTTAATATGAGTATTAAGATTTTGGCAATAGAGAGCTCCTGTGACGAGACTGCCGCCGCTGTGGTGGCAGATGGACGGCAGGTGCTCTCTAATATTATCAGCACACAGATTCCTATTCACACACTCTACGGCGGCGTAGTGCCGGAGATAGCTTCACGTGCACACATAGAAAGAATAAATCAGGTGGTGGATGAGGCACTAAAGTCAGCGGATACTACTCTTAGTGATATGGATGCTATAGCTGTCACATACGGACCGGGGCTTGTCGGTGCTTTGCTGGTGGGCGTAGCTCATGCAAAGGCGCTTGCATTTGGCGCAGGTAAGCCGCTTATAGGGGTGAATCACATTGCTGGGCATATAGCTGCCAATTATATAGAGCATGCGGATCTTAAGCCGCCATTTATATGCCTTGTAGTTTCAGGCGGACATACGCATTTAGTGAGAGTAAAGGATTATACAAGCTTTGAGATACTTGGGAAAACCAGAGATGATGCAGCAGGTGAAGCCTTTGATAAGGTAGCCAGAGCGATAGGATTGGGATATCCAGGAGGGCCTAAGGTTGAAAAGGCTGCCCTCGATGGAAATCCTTATGCCTACACCTTCCCAAAAGCGAAGGTAAATGGAGCGCAGTTTGATTTCTCTTTCTCAGGACTTAAAAGTGCGGTTTTAAATACCTTAAATACAAAGCAGATGATGGGCGAGGAAATCGTGCAGGCAGATGTCGCTGCCTCTTTCCAGAGAACTGTGGTGGAAAGTCTGGTAGAGCATGCGAGGATAGCCATAGAGGAATATGGCCTTGACAGGCTGGCTATCGCTGGTGGGGTGTCTTCCAATAAGGCGCTTAGCGGAGCATTGCAGGAGCTTTGTGATAAAAAGGGTGTGGTGTTTTATCATCCTTCGCCTATCCTATGTACTGACAATGCGGCGATGATAGGTGCACAGGGCTTCTTTGAATATGAAGCAGGTCACAGGGCTGGCTGGGACTTAAATGCTAACCCAGGATTGAAACTTACAGAGGATTAGGGATGAATCGATTTACGGCCATCGTGCTGGCTGGCGGAAGCGGACAGCGCATGAAAGCAAAAGAGAAAAAACAGTTCATGGACCTATGCGGCAAGCCGCTTATTGCTCATAGCCTTCAGGCGTTTGAGAAAAGCAATGTGACAGACATTGTCATAGTGGCGGCGCCGGGAGATGAGGAGCGCTGTATAGAAATAGCTAAGAACTATGGTATATCTAAGCTTCGTGCAGTAGTGCCGGGCGGCGACACGCGAACTATATCTGTTTATGCCGGTGTTATCAGTGCCCCAGATGGATATGTACTAATACATGATAGTGCCAGACCCTTTATAGATGTGGATTCGATTCACAGATGCATGTCGGCTGTTATGGTGTATGAGGCTGTGGTGCTGGGTACAGTCAGCAAGGATACAGTGAAGCTTACGGATGAGAGGGGGAGCATCATAGATACCCCTAATCGCGAGAATATTTGGATCGCTCAGACTCCGCAGTGCTTTAATAAGAATCTTATAATGGCAGCGTACGATGGATATAGAAAGGCTCCACAGAGTGGCATAACTGATGATGCTTCTTTAGTAGAGCTGTACACGGGTGAAAAGGTCAGGATGATAGCGGGAAGCGCTTTGAATTTTAAGGTTACTGAGCCTGTGGATTTTCTTATGGCGCAGGCTCTTATAGAGTCAAAAACAAGGCGTTAATACGGGAAATTTTCGTTTACTTTTCATGGCTAATATGGTATTCTAAATGTGTTCGGATGTTAGTCCGAGACACATTTTTAGGAGGTACCAGACATGAGCATGGGTACAGTTAAGTGGTTTAACAACCAGAAGGGCTTTGGTTTCATTAAGCAGGATGATAGCGATCAGGAAGTATTCGTACACTTCTCAGGCATCGTTTCTGATGGTTACAAGACCCTTGAGGAAGGCGCTAAGGTTTCATTCGATGTTACTGATGGTGCTAAGGGACCACAGGCAGTTAATGTAACAGTTGTTAAGTAATTGCCCAAGATTTAATCATTAGTTTCACGTACCCACTTAAGCTATAGGATATAGAAGTAAGACAGGAATAGCGCGACACAAGTGATTATAAGCCCGGATTTGCGTATGCATGGTCTGGGCTTTTTCTTTTTATACTACTAGTTTTCGAGGCTTTAATAGATTTTAAGGTTATAGGTGAGATGTCAGATGTTTAGGATTATTATTGATAGCTGCGGCGAGCTTACAGAGGAAATGAAAGAGAGTGGATTGTATAAATCTGTTGCCCTTACTCTGGAGGTGGGTGAAGATAGTATTATAGATGATGAAACCTTTGATCAGGCGAGTTTTTTGTCAAAGGTGGCAGCCTGCCCGACCTCTCCTAAGTCGGCATGTCCATCGCCAGCTGCTTATATGGAGGCTATGGATTGTGAAGCAGAGAATATTTATATCATAACACTTTCAGCTCAGCTTTCTGGCTCATATAATAGTGCTCTTTTGGCAAAGGATCTCTTCGAGGAGGACGATGAATCTAAGCATATACATGTATTTGATTCAAAGTCAGCTTCTATCGGGCAGACTCTTATCGGACTTAAGGTTAGAGAGCTTGAGGAAAAGGGTCTTTCATTTGATGAGGTGGTGAGCCAGACAGAGGCTTATATCGCCTTGCAGCACACATATTTTTGCCTTGAGTCATTGGATACCTTGAGAAAGGCTGGAAGATTAAGCGGTTTAAAGGCTATGGTGGCAAATACCTTAAATATTAAACCTGTCATGGCTTCTACAGATATAGGAAGTATAACTCAGGCCGGTCAGGTCAGAGGTATGGCAAAGGCTTTGGAGAAGCTGGCACAGTTTTGTGTGGATTCTGTTCCGGAGCTGGAACGAAAGGATCGCACGGTGGCTATCAGCCATTGTAACTGTGAGGAGCGTGCCATTAAGCTCAAGGATATTATAGATGCGATGTCCAAATTCAAGGATATTATTATTTTAAATACGGCCGGTGTATCGTCTATGTATGCAGGCGATGGCGGCGTTATCGTGGTAGTTTAAGAAATGAAGGATTTAACCTACGAAGAGTTAGTTCAGGAGATCTGTGCAAGGAGGCGCTTTGGCTCTATGAGTGGAAGAGAGGCTACAGCGCGTCTTTTTCTTGCACTTGGAAACCCTGAAAAGGATTTGAATATAATACACATTGCCGGTACTAATGGCAAGGGATCTACAGCAGCTTTTATCGATTCGATTCTAAGAGCTGCTTCTTTTAAGGTTGGGCTTTTTACCAGTCCGCATCTGGTGGAGTTCTCTGAGAGAATTCAGGTGAATGGCGAGAAAATAGACAGGGCTTCCCTTATGCGCCTTGGCAGGGGGATTCTTGAAATGGACACAGAGTCTATTCTAACTATGTTTGATATAGCCCTTGGCATAGCGATTTTGTACTTTATCGAACAGGACGTGGATTACGTCGTGCTTGAAACGGGATTAGGCGGCAGGCTGGATTCCACTGCTGGCCTTTCTGTGGTGCCTTTGGTGTCTGTTATAACGGGAATAGGCTTGGAGCACACTTCTATTTTAGGCGATACAGTAGAAAAAATAGCCTATGAGAAGGCAGGTATTATAAAGAGTGGAACCATATGTCTTATGTCATCACTTATTCCTGATTCGGCGAAGGAGGTTATTTGGACAGAGGCTATAAAAAAGGGTGCCTTGTGTCAGATAATAGGCTCCTGTGATTCAGATATAGAGCTAGGGCTTTTGGGCGCGTATCAGCGGTCGAATGCAGGTCTTGCCATAGCCTGTGCAAATATGCTCGGTGTGGATGGACGCTTGATATTAGAGGGGCTGGGGAGCGCGAGATGGCCTGGACGTATGGAAAAGGTTATGCTTGGTTCGCATGAGCTTATACTCGATGGTGCGCATAATCCGCAGGGTGTGGAGGCTTTGTGTAAGAGCCTAGCAGAGCTTTACGCAAAAAAAAGGCTTTCGTTTTTAATGGGTGTTATGGCGGATAAGGATTATGACGCTATGGTTTTGATTCTAAAGGAATCAGGGCTTGTGGGTAGTATGCATGCGGTGTCTGTTAGCTATAGCAGAACCTTATCAGCGGATGAATTGGCAGGAACGTTTGGAAAAGCAGGCTTGACAGCAAATGCATATGAAACCCTTGAATGTGGTCTTGAAGCTGCTTTAGAGGACTGCGAGTCAGATTTGCCAGTGGTGGTCTGTGGAAGTTTGTATTTCATAGGTGAGGTTAAGGAGTATTTAAGTGGTAAGTAGTAAAGCTCAGGCCTGCGGAATACTTGGTATTTCGCTAGGCGCATCAGAAAGTGAAATAAAGACTGCTTACAGGGCTCTGATAAAGCTATATCATCCTGATGAAGCCGGAAATGTTACGCTGGAAAGCTATCATGAGGTCCAGGAGGCCTATGACTTTTTGATGAAGGGAACCTCGAACGTTTCTTCATCACAGTCGGCGCCGATTAGGCATCATCATACTTATGGTACACCTATGGCTTCGGGTGGGAAGTCAGCTTCTGCACAAAAGCGTACCCCTGCGTCACGCTATGCTGCTAATCAAAGTTCTGCAGCAGATTATGAGCGATTTCAGAAGCGTTACAATGAGGCGCAGGTGGCTAAAAAGGCTGCATTTGAAAAGAAGGCAGCAGATTTTACTGCTAAAAAGAAAAAAGAGGAAGACGATTTTAAAAGGGCGATGGAGGCTATAGAGTGCATACGTGCTGCGTGGGCTCTGGAAGCGTGGATAGAGGCTGGAAGAAAAGAGAAAGATAAAAAATAAGAGCATCCGTCTTTGCGGATGCTCTTAAAATGTTCTGAGGATGAGGAGGCTCGAACTCCCGACAACTTGATTAAAAGTCAAGTGCTCTGCCAACTGAGCTACATCCCCATGGATTATATGAAGGCTTCACGCTGCACTGCATTTGCCATGCGTCGTGTCGCATCTTATGCAAAAATCTAAAATCTGGGCTAGCTGGATTCGAACCAGCGAGTGCCAGAATCAAAATCTGGTGCCTTACCGCTTGGCGATAGCCCAAGATTACTAAAAAAGGTATCGCTAAAATAGCGATACCAGGGTGGGTAGTGGGGTTCGAACCGACGTGCTTCGGAACCACAATCCGACGCGCTAACCAGCTGTGCCACACCCACCATAATATTCTGTCCGACGTTTATACAGCGAATAGAATAAATGTGCTCGAAGGGATTCGAACCCCCGACCCACGGCTTAGAAGGCCGTTGCTCTATCCAGCTGAGCTACGAACACATGCATAAGCAATCAGCGAATGTTATAATATCATTTAGGATGGAATATGTCAATAGGGTTTTTGCTTTTTATTTATGGTATTATATAAATTACCTAAAGGAGATAAAGTATTATGCAATATCATGAATGTGTGACTAAACTATTAATAGAGAAAAAAATGACAATAACATTTATGGAAAGCTGCACATCGGGGCTGCTGGCGAGCATGCTTACGGATACGGAGGGCGCTTCAGAAGTCTTTAAGGGCAGTCTTGTGACGTATTCGAATGAGGAAAAGCTTAGACAGGGCGTGGATGTAAAGATTATAGAAGCATTTGGTGTCTATTCAAAGGAATGTGCACGAGCCATGGCATTTGCTGCTAAGGGGCAGCTAAACACTGATATAGCCGTAGGTATCACGGGCAGTACAGGAAATGTGGATCCATATAATGCGGATAGCGTGACAGGTGAAGCGTATGTATGTATGGTTATAGAAGATGAGGTATATGACGAGAGAATCGTCGTGGATGTCAGTGCGATGAGCAGAGAACAGATTAAAAGGTTTTATGCTGACAGGGTGTATGAAATGCTTTATGAAAGAATAATTAAAAGGGGCTGAGAGGAGCCCCTTTTATAGTTCGTTATTTTATTTTGTTCCGAAAATTCTGTCGCCTGCATCGCCGAGTCCTGGGCAGATGTATGCGTTCTCATTTAATTCGCGGTCTATATGTCCGATGTAAATCTGCACATCTGGGTGAGCTGCATGTAAGGCTCTGACGCCCTCAGGAGCGCCAATAATGGCCATGAATTTAATCTTCTTTCCACCGTGCTTTTTAATCTGGTTTATAGAGTCTATAGCTGAACCGCCAGTGGCAAGCATTGGATCTGTGACTACGATGAGTCGCTCCTCGATAGGACTAGGAAGCTTGCAATAGTACTCGTGTGGCTCGTGGGTAACCTCGTCACGATACATTCCGATATGACCTATCTTGGCTGTAGGCACGAGCTTTTGGATGCCGTTTACCATTCCAAGACCAGCGCGAAGAATAGGAACTATAGCCATTTTTCTACCTGCTATTACTGGAGTCATGCACTTTTCTATAGGAGTCTCGATTTCGACATCCTCGGTAGGGAGATCGTTGAGCGCTTCAAAGGCTTCAAGCATCGCAATTTCCTCTACAAGGGCTCTGAATTCGGCTGTTCCAGTGTTCTTGTCTCGCAGCATTGATATCTTGTGCTGGAGAAGCGGGTGTGTGAGTTCGATAACATTATCAAGCTTTTCCATATTATTCGTCCTTTCCGTTGTGATATGGCTCTGGATTTCCATACTCGTAATCCTTACCTGGAAGTATAGCATTTAACACCACGCCGGCGATAGCAGCTATCGCAAGAGAGGTAAGTGTGATGCTGGTACTGCCGATAGTGAAGGTAAGACCATCTGTGAAGCCGAGGCCAGAAACAAGGATAACGGCAGCTATGATAAGGTTTCTTGACTTGGTAAGGTCTACATGGTTCTCGACTACATTTCTAACACCTATGGCTGAAATCATACCATATAGCATGAAGCTGATACCGCCTACGATAGCTGAAGGCATGGTTCCGATGATTCCTGACATCTTTGGGATAAAGCCAAGCACGATAGCGTATATGGCTGCCAGTCTTATAACCTTTGGATCGTATACCTTAGAGAGCTCAAGCACACCTGTGTTTTCTCCGTATGTGGTGTTCGCAGGACCGCCAAAGAGAGCTGAGATAGATGTGGCAAGACCATCGCCTACAAGTGTTCTGTGAAGACCTGGGTCTTCGATGAAATCTTTTCCAACGGTAGCTGAGATAGCAGACATATCACCGATGTGCTCCATCATGGTAGCGATAGCGATAGGAGCCATTACAAGAATGGCTGTGAGATTAAATTTGCAGAGCATAAATGGTGGAAGTCCGACCCAGCTGGCCTGTGCTACAGGAGCAAAGTTTAGAATGGCGCTTCCATCTGCATTTGTCATTCCCAATGCATTGAAGATAAGTGCGCATGCGTAAGAAATAATAACACCCATGAGAATAGGGAGTATGGCAAACATTCCCTTGCCCCAAATGTTGAAAATAATAACTGTAGCTAAGGCGATGATGGCCAAAAGCCAGTTTGTGCTTGCGTTATTAATAGCTGATGGAGCAAGTGAAAGACCGATACAAATAATAATAGGACCTGTTACTACAGGAGGCAGGAATTTCATAACCTTCTTTATACCAACAAGCTTAATAATAGCAGCAAGAATGAGATATAGCGCGCCTGATACCACGATACCGCCGCAGGCATATGGGAGCTTTTCACCCATGCTCATTCCGGCAAAGATACCTGTGTCGAGCTGTGAAACTGTGTAAAATCCACCTAAGTAGGCAAATGAAGATCCGAGGAATGCAGGAACCTTAAATTTAGAGCAAAGGTGGAAGAACAGTGTGCCGATACCAGCAAAGAAAAGAGTTACCTGGATGGAGAGACCTTCTCCTAAAAAGTAGTTGCCAACAAGAATTGGAACTAAGATGGTAGCACCAAACATGGCAAATAGGTGTTGAAGACCTAAAATAAGGGTCTTAGGGATGCCGAGCTTCGACACATCCCTAATAGGTTCTTTTGTGTTCATAAATGCCTCCTGTTAATTAGATTTTGAACTGTAAGAATAATATCACTATCTGACACATTTGTGTAGTAAAAGCTTTGCGAATTTTGAAAATATAATGATAATCTTTGAGTGTTTATTTTGATAATATAAGTGGTATTATAATGGCATAAATGTTCTATTCGTTTTGACTGGTTTACTTTGGGTGGGGATTAGCTATATGAAAAAGCGAAGATCAGTTGCATTATTCTCAAATGGTTGGGGTATAGACTTCCTTAGAGCTGTAGGAAGAGGTGTTTTCGATGTGGCGAAGCAGGAGAATATCGATATCTTTTTATTCATTGATTATGCTGCACATGGCGACTTGATGGATAATCTTCACGGAGAGGTAAATATATTTAAACTGCCGGACTTGAGTGAATTTGATGGGGCTATAATAGCGGGCAGTTCGTTTAATTCGAAGCTGGAGGGAGAGTATATCGAGGCTGAATTAAAAAGAACTGGAATTCCAGCGGTTTCATTGGAATATGATATAGAAGGTGCAGATAAAATATCTGTGGATGATTATGCTGGAATGTGTCAGGTGGTCGAGCACCTCATCACTGAGCATAATGTGAAGTCCTTTGTCTATATGGGCGGAATACACGGACATGAGGCTGATAACATACGCTTTAAAGCTGTGACGGATGTGGCGTATAAATATGGCCTTTGTGTTGAGCCGGAAAATATATTATATGCGGATTTCACTGGAACGAAGGCCACTGTTAAGATGAATGATTGGGCTGCTAGTCATGAAAAAATGGTGGATGCGGTCATCTGCGCGAATGACAACATGGCTCTGGGCGTTTGTAATTGGTTGGAGAATCATGGGTATAATGTTCCGGGGGATGTCAAGGTGACTGGCTTTGACTGCACTGGTCAGGGAATGCTTAATAATCCTTCTATTACATCGGTAGATAGAGCCTGGTATCCTATGGGCAAGCGGAGCATGGAGCTGCTCGTGGCGAAGATGAACGGAACAGATGCTTCCAACGATGAGGAATTAGGGGCTGTTCCAGTTTTTGGCGGAAGCTGCTGCGGAAATTTGAATAATGCGCATATTCCAGCTGATGTTCTGGAGAGAATCGAGAACCAGAGAAAGAAAACACTGGATGGCGTATACAGCGATCAGCATTTTAGGCATATGTATATAGCGCTTAGAAAGAGCTCTACTGCTAAGGAACTTTATGATAGCTTTGAAACGTTCTTTAAGTATGCTAATCGTGTAGAGGGCGATCAGGTTATGATTTGTCTGAATCAGGATTTCTTCGAGAATAATGGAAATCTGGAAATGGGCTATATGGACGGATATCCAGAAAAGATGGAGGTTGTCAGTGCGTATGGAGTAGATGGCATTGATAAGCCTATGATGATGTCCAAGAATGAAACCATATTTGCGGCAGCTGAGCGAAATGAAGAGCCAGGTGTGTATATTTTTGTACCGCTTAGGAATGATGGAATAGCGCTGGGCTACGCTATGCTCACGAGCGGCTTTGATATACTTAATAACAGCCTGCTGTATATTTGGACCAGACATGGAAATCAGAATTTGGAGCTCGTCAGATCAAATGTTAAGATTGCAAGTCTTACAAGGGAGCTGGAGGCTCTTTCGATAAAGGATTCGCTGACTGGACTTTACAATCGAAATGGAATTGAGTCCATAGTTTATCCTAGATTAGCTACATGGCAAAATAATGGCGGGCAAGGCGTTCTGATGTTTGCTGATATGGATAGACTAAAGAGAATAAATGACACTTATGGTCATAATTCGGGTGATTTGGCTATTAATACTTTAGGTCAGGCACTTAGAGATAATTTGGGTGAGGAATACCATATTGGAAGACTTGGCGGAGATGAGTTCATCGTGGTAGGACTTTTGACGGGGCGAATTGATTCTACGGGGCTTGCAAAGGAACTGGAGGATGTGGTTGCCAAAGCATCCAGAGAGTCCAAGCTTCCTTTTGAGGTGACAGTCAGCATAGGCGCGATACAGCTTGCTAAGGGCGAGGCCTTTGACGAGAAGACATGCATAGAAAAGGTAGATGCGCAGATGTATAGAATTAAGAAAATGCATCATGAGCGTTATAATTAGGTAACATAAAAGGGGCTGATTTGTTTCAGCCCCTTTAAATATTATAGTCGAAGTGTTTCACCTGATTTAATGGAGTATTCTTTACCCTTGAGGAAGAAGAATATTTCATACGCAGATGGGTTATGAATCATGGTTTCATCCATGGATATCTGAAGGCTCTTGAAGGCCTGCTCATAATCATAGATTTCTATATTGGTCGCATACCAAATATCGTCGCGGTTTGCCATGAATGAACAGAATTCTTCTATGACCTCCCAGTTGTTATTGGCTTCGAATTCATAGCTGTGTCCCCAGAGATAAAACATTCTAGGTCTGTCCCAGGTGTTTTCCTCAAGAAATCTGTGTGCCAACTCCATGAGCTTTGGGTAGTCGTGGTGGCAGGTTGAATCAAGTCTCATCCAATCTTGGGGAAGATTAAAGTCGTGGGTCTCACGGACGGTTCTCGAGTATACAATGCCGACACTTCGCATGCAGCTTACGACCTCATCGCTGTATGTGCCCCAAGGATATGCCATGCCACGTATTATGCGTTTGAACTGTTTTTCGAGCTTGGCACGATCGTCCAAAAGCTCCTTTGTGCACATGTTGGCAGGAAGATAATCGAGCCATGGGTGTGTGTAGCCATGTACGGCTACTTCAAAGCAGTCTTCGCTATAGAGCTTTGTGACAGCTGCTTCGGAAAGTCTGCGATGGATTTGACCCTCTGGGAATGTGGTGCCTTCAGGTACATATTCGCCTGAATTTATATTAAAGGTGGCGTGCATTCCATATTTTTTGAAAATTTCTACCAGTCTGACATCCTGTTCCACACCGTCGTCATAGCTAAAGGTGAGTGCGCGCTGTTTTCCGCCTGGAAAGCGTAGGAATAATTGGCTCATATATAGTTTGTCCTTTCGATTTTTTATTATTCTATCATGCTGGTTGTTTTTGCGTCTAATCAACTATTGCCAAAACTCTTTCTGTTTATATCTGTTTTGGGGCTTATACCAGCGCTTGGTAGCTTCTTTATTAGGGGCAGGGGATGGCTGGCACTCAGCTTTGGTCTTGGGAGAGCAAATTAAGACCAACGATCAGGGCTAGAGAAAATGTAGCGGTAGAGGTAAAAGAGGCATGAGTTGATAATAGGATGGTTAATATTGAGTGTGAGTTTTGAAGAAATTTTGATATATTACTACAATAGAAGTCAATATGGAGGGGATATACATGACTATATATAATGTGACAGACGAAAAGTTTAAAAAATATGGAAAAATCATGGAGGGCTTTGATTTTACAGAGCTTGCGAAGGCTATGGAGAAGGCTCCATGTCCAGATAATGTAGTATATGAGCCAGGTATTGATTATCTGGAAGAGCTGGACATAGCAAAGGAATTGTCTAGCGTATGTTATGGTGAGATGCCTATTCAGGTTGGATATTGCAATGGCCATAATAAAAAGCTTAATGCAGTGGAATACCACAGAGATTCAGAGCTAAATATCGCTGTGACTGATGCTGTTCTTATTCTTGGAATGGAGCAGGATATTGAGGCGGATGGAACCTATGATACCTCTAAGATGGAGGCATTTTTCCTTCCTGCTATGACAGGCGTGGAAATTTATGGAACTACACTTCACTATGCTCCATGTAATCCAAAAGAAGACGGCTTTAAGGTGGTTATTGTTCTTCCAAAGGGAACGAACTATCCACTTAAGGATAAGCATGATAAGACACATGAGGATAAGACACTGGCAGCTGTAAATAAGTGGCTTATCGGTCATGCAGAGGGCGGACTTGACGCCACAGCTTTTATAGGTCTTAAGGGTGAGAATCTCACCATAGACTAATATACCCTATTTTTTCTCTCGCGCTTGCAAAAGATAAATGCAAGCGCTATTTTTGTGTGTAAATATCTTGATTATTCTCCTATTTTGTATATAATTATAATGTTATAGTGTATAAAAGGGCGATTGTGCCGCTTATTCTAATATTTGATAGTTTTTAAGCAGTATAAGGAGAGTGTTTTATGGCTTCATCTGATATCGGTATCGACTTAGGTACAGCTAGTATTTTGGTATATGTCAAGGGAAAAGGCGTGGTTTTAAAGGAGCCTTCAGTAGTAGCCTTTGACCGTGATTCTAATAAAATTCGCGCTATAGGTGAGGAGGCGCGTCTTATGATAGGACGTACTCCTGGAAATATCACAGCAGTTAGACCTCTTCGTCAGGGTGTTATTTCAGACTATACCATCACTGAGAAGATGATTAAGTATTTTGTACAGAAGGCTGTGGGACATCAGCTTCGAAAGCCACGTATTGCTATCTGTGTTCCTTCTGGGGCTACAGAGGTAGAAAAGCGTGCTGTAGAGGATGCTGGCTTCGCAGCAGGTGCCAGAGAGGTTTCTATTATTGAGGAGCCTATCGCAGCAGCTATCGGTGCTGGTATTGATATTTCCAGACCTTGTGGAAATATGATAGTAGATATAGGCGGTGGTACAGCGGACATCGCTGTTATCTCGCTCGGAGACTCTGTAGTTTCGACCTCTATTAAGGTGGCAGGTGACGACTTTGATGAGGCTTTGGTTCGCTACATGAGAAAGAAGCATAACCTTCTCATAGGTGAGCGTACTGCAGAGGATATAAAGATAAGAATTGGACGCTGCTTTAACTTGGGTGAGCCAGAGACGATGAATGTCACAGGAAGAAATCTTGTTACAGGTCTTCCTAAGGTTATCACTATCACAGCAGAGGAGACTGAGGAGGCACTACGAGAGGCTACTTCTCAGATAGTGGAGGCTATACATTCTGTGCTTGAGCGCACTCCGCCTGAGTTGGCAGCGGATGTGGCCGAGCGAGGTATCGTTCTCACAGCTGGTGGAGCTCTTCTTCGCGGACTTGAGGAGCTTATCGAGGACAGAACTGGTATCACGACTATGACAGCTGATGATGCTATGACCTGCGTAGCTATGGGAACAGGCCGCTATGTAGAGATTATGTCCGAGATGAAATAAGCTTTGAAGACATTTGACGGTTAATGGATTCGCCTAATTTGCCGATATATACCATGAAGGGAGTACTGACTCTATGGTAAAAGGTTTATACACTGCCTTTACGGGCATGTTAAATGAACAGAGACGCCTCGATGTGTTGGCGAATAATTTAGCTAATGCAAATACGACCGGCTATAAAAAAGAGGGCATGGTGGCCCAGAGCTTTGATAACGCTTTGGCGATTAAGATTAAGGATAGCTCTGAAATTGGCAATATGCCAAAGACTATAGGCATTATAAACTATGGTGTAAAAGTAGGTGAGACCTTTACTAACTGGGATCAGGGAAGTATGCAGATCACAGATAAATCTACTGATATGGCGATAAGCGGTGAGGGCTTTTATGCTGTGGCATTTACGAATAAGGCAGGTGAAACTTCCATTATGTACTCTCGTGATGGCGCTTTCACTATCGATGTAAATGGTTATCTTAAAACGGTAGATGGAGATTATATTCTTAATCAAGAGGGCGCTACTAATACCCAGTATGGCGAGGAATATTATGTAAAGCTCGATCCTAGGATGGACTTTATAGTGGATGAACAGGGATATGTCTTCCAAAATGGACAGATGATAACCAAGATTGGACTTGTGGACATAGAAAACTATGATTACTTGGAAAAATATGGTGAGAATCTGTACACCTTGCTTGATAAAAATCAGTTGAAGGAATCGAGCGCTTCTATTTTGCAGGGATGCTTGGAAAGCTCTAATGTAAATGTGGTAGATGAGATGACCATGATGATTCAGATAGCCAGAGCTTATGAGGCTAATCAGAAGGTCATTCAGACAGAGGATTCTACCATAGGTATGGCTGTTGGACAGGTTGGTAAGGTTTAATCTATTCATAGCCTAGTGACATAAGAAGGAGGCTATCCCTATGATGAGAGCACTTTGGACTGGCGCTTCAGGAATGAAGGCCCAGCAGATAGCAGTAGATACTATTGCGCAGAATATTTCGAATGTAAATACTACAGGATATAAAGCACAGAGTACGCAGTTTAAGACACTTTTGTATCAGACACTTAGAACAGAGACCACTACAGCGAATGGTGAGAATAAGCCTTCTTCAGCGCAGGTGGGTCTTGGTACTAGAGTAGCTTCTTTGAATTCCTTATATACAGATGGTGCGATGCTAGCAAATGAAAGCGAGACAGCCATCGCACTTTCTGGAGATGGTTTCTTTGGAATTCAAGGCGCTGATGGAAAGACATACTATACCAGAAATGGTGCTTTCAGCTGGTCATTGGACGCAAATGGGACTAAAACCTTAGCTACACCTCAGGGAAATCCAGTTCTTTGTCAGGAGGGAAATCCTGTCACTATTCCAGCGACAGCGGGAGCTGTTAATATTGACCAGGAGGGAAATGTTTCCGTTAAGAATGAAGAGGGTGTGTATGTGCCTACAGGTCATGTTATAGCTATTTACCAGTTTTTGAATCCTACCGGACTTACTAAGATGTCTAATTCTCTTTTGGCAGAGAGCGATGCGTCTGGACAGCCGATGGAGGAGTGGAGTACAGAAGGTCTTTCTAAGACTAGAGTATCACAGTATTACCTGGAGGGTTCTAACGTAAATGTGGCAGATGAAATGGTAAATCTTATCGTCTCACAGAGAGCTTACGAGTTAAATTCAAAGGCTATAACCACATCAGATACTATGCTGGAGCAGGCGAATAACCTTAAGAGATAGGCGGTAGTGTATGGGTGATATTTCTATTAATGATGGAATGGCAAGTTATATGAGTGCTTTGGGCACTAATAACTATAATACATCTAAGGCTGATAACACTAAGGACAGTCTGCATGGTTTGTCTTCGCAGTCTACGGAAGAAGAGCTCCGCGATGCTGTGAAAAGCTTCGAAACCTACTTTGTAGAGCAGGTTATAAAAAAGGTAAAGGAATCCACCACCAGCTTGAGCGGTGACGAGGAGGATTCTACCATATCGCAGTACAAGGATTTGTACATGGATAGTGTTATTTCAGATATAGCATCTGATTTAGTGGATAATATGGGAGGCTCACTTACAGACGATTTGGTGGCGCAGCTCAAGAGGAATTACGGTATAGAATAAGTGGAAGAAATTTCGGGTTTTGTAGATCATATAGTATATCGAAATGAGGACAATGGATACACTGTTTTAGTGCTCCAGTCCGATGGAGATGATATCGATTGTGTAGGCTTTTTCCCTGTGATTAAAGAGGGCGAAAGCCTTCTTTTTCATGGTGAATTCACCACACATCCCACATATGGAGAACAGTTTAAGGTTACATCTCATGAGGTGGTTATGCCCTCGGATGTAATGGGAATAGAAAGATATCTGGGTTCTGGTGCCATTAGAGGAATCGGGGTAAAGCTGGCTGCGCGTATTGTGAAGCATTTCGGTGATGATACGCTTCGAATCATTGAGCAGGAGCCCGAAAGACTGGCTGAGGTAAAGGGAATATCCATGCATGTTGCTATGGATGTAAGTGATCAGATAAGAGAGGCATCCGGGGTCAGAAATGCCATGATGTTTTTAGATAAGTATGGCATTTCGGGGGATATGGCAATAAAGATTTATAAAGCCTACGGAGAGTCGATTTATTCGATACTTACTACGAATCCATATAAGCTGGCTGATGAGGTCAAAGGTATTGGGTTCAAGCGTGCTGATGAAATAGCCATGCGTGCAGGCATCGTGGCAGACAGCGAGTTTAGAGTGGTCTGTGGGGCGCAGTATGTGCTGAACCAGGCGGCTGCAGCAGGTCATACCTATCTGCCTAAGAATGTATTCGTAGAGGAAGCGGTGCGTCTTTTGGGTGTGGAAGCGGACACGGTTGAAATGCAGTTTCCCAATATGGTTATGGAACGTAAAATCGTAATCAAACGGGATAAAGAAAACAACGAGCAGGTATATTTAAATGTATATTTCCAAAGAGAAAAAGCAATAGCTAGAATGCTCTCTGGTCTGTCTGTGGATTTTTCACTGGATGAGGAGGAGCTGTTAAAAAGGATTGACAGGCTATATTCGAATCTGGGTATGGAAGCGGATGAGTACCAGAAGCAGGCTGTTTTAAATGCGCAGACCTCAGGTTTTTTTATACTGACAGGAGGACCGGGTACAGGTAAGACATCCACGGTTAAAGTAATTATGGAGATGTTCTTGGATCAAGGATTGGAAGTAGAACTGTGTGCTCCTACGGGTCGTGCAGCGAAAAGACTTTCCGAAACTACAGGTCTTCCGGCTAAGACAATACATAGAATGCTGGAGGTTACGGGTGGCATGGAGGCCTCGGAGGTAGGTGGAATGTTTGCCAGAAATGCAGATAACCCACTTGAATGTGATGTTCTGATAGTAGATGAGGTTTCTATGGTGGATGTAAATCTTATGTACTATCTTTTGAAGGCTGTGCCGTCGGGTACCAGGTTAATCCTGGTGGGCGATGAGAATCAGCTGCCTTCGGTGGGACCAGGAAATGTGTTGGCAGATATTCTATCCAGCGGCTGCTTTAAAAGTGTGAGACTGAATAGGATTTTCAGACAGGCTGCGACTTCGAATATAATTGTGAATGCTCACAGAATTCTCAATGGTGATGAGATTGATTTGAGTGTAAAATACCAGGATTTCTTTTTGATGGAAAGAGAAAATTCAGATGATATAATATCAGTTATGCTCTCTCTGATATTAAAGAACCTTCCTTCCCATGTTGGGGCTACGCCTATGGATATTCAGGTACTGTCTCCGACGAAAAAAGGACTGCTTGGTGTGGAGCGTCTGAATAAGGAACTTCAGCAATATTTGAATCCGCCAGATTCGTATAAGCGTGAAATCGTTCAGGGAAGCAGAACCTTGAGAGAAGGTGACAAGGTTATGCAGACAAAGAACAATTACCAGCTTAAATGGCGAGTGGAAGGTAAGTACTCCGGCGTAGCTGTTGAGAGTGGAATGGGTATCTTTAATGGCGATGTTGGAATCATAGATGAGATAGATGAAGCAAATAAGCTCGTGACGGTTATATTTGATGAAAACCATAAGGTCGACTATGAATATGCGTTGTTAGAGGAGTTGGAGCTTGCCTATGCTATGACGGTTCATAAATCACAGGGAAGCGAGTATCCTGCCGTGGTAATGCCAATGTTCCATGGTCCGACCATGCTGATGAATAGAAATATATTATATACAGCCATAACCAGGGCTAAAAAGTGTGTATGTATGGTAGGACAGGCTGATGTTTTTCATGATATGGAAAACTCTACTAAGAGAACGAACAGGTATAGTGGGCTCAGGGAGCGTATTATCGATTTAGGCATAGTATAGGTGATAGTATGGATTTGGATTTTTTCTCAAAGCTGTTGTTTCCACCTAAATGCCCTGGGTGTCTTACGGTGTTAAAGCCGGATGAGCGTGCGGCAGGCTTTTGCAGGGAGTGTGTGAAAAAGGTAAGCTTTATCAGCTCACAGTATTGCCTTAAATGCGGCTTAAGGCTAAAAAAGGGTGAGAACAGCACCTATTGCAGAAGCTGTACGGAACACGGCAAAGACTTTGATGTGGCAAGGTCCACATACCTTTATAAGGGTGTTGTAAAGGATGCCATGTATAGCTTTAAATATGATAATATGAGAACATTTGCCGAGGTGTTCGCAAGGGATATGGCTAGGCTTCATGGCCGCGAAATTATGTCTTATGCTCCACAGGTTATAATTCCGATACCTATGTATAAAAAGAAACAGAGAAAGCGCGGATATAATCAGGCTGAGGTTTTAGCTATTGCTCTCGGCAAATGCCTATCTCTGCCAGTGGATTCAGACTATATAATGAGAATAGAGGATACCCTTCCGATGAAGGAACTGGGACGCAGTGGCAGAGTAGAAAATTTAGAAAATGCTTTCCAAATAGTGAATAGTAGTGTAAAATATGACAGAGTAGTTTTGGTAGATGATATATATACTACTGGAAGTACCTTAGAGGCTGTGACGCGAGTTGTTAAAAGAGCAGGTGTAACTGGTGTATACTGCATGACAGCCTGCGTAGGAGTATCAGATTGATTCTTTCTTAGGAGGATTACTATGGAAGTTCGAAATTGTCGAAGCTGTGGTCGACTATATAACCACCTATCAGGTCCGAGCCTATGTCCTGAGTGCGTAAAGAAACTCGAGGACAAGTTTATAGAGGTAAGAGAATACATAAGAAATAATCCTAGATGTACGATAAATGAGGTGGCTGAAGCAAATGATGTTTCTCCACAGCAGATTAAGCAGTGGATAAGAGAGGAAAGGCTTGAGTTCGCTAAGGATTCACCAGTTGGGATAGAGTGTGAACTTTGTGGAACTAATATTTCTACTGGCAGATACTGCAAGAATTGTAAGGAAAAGATAGCTAGTGGCTTTGATGAGGCTGTTATGAAGAGATTGGATTCAAAACCTAGTAAGCCTTCGCGTGATGATGCCAGAAATCGTATGAGATTTTTACAGTAGCTTTATAGAGACACTGGGATGCTCCCCGGTGTCTTTTTTGTTTGAATTTAGCACAAAGTGTGCTATAATTCAAAAGACTATGTTTATAAGGGAGAGTTTTGCCCAATGGTAGATGAAAAACGCGTAAGGCTGATGACCAGATTGGCTATTTACGAAAAAAATCACGAAGTGGAGATGCGGCCGGTTAAAAGGTATAGTCGAAGAGCGTATATGGCACTTCACGGCTTTGCGGCTTTTTTTATAGGCTCTTTTTTGTACGCTGGTATAGTGGGCGGAGTTATGGCTCTTTATTGTATCAATAACATGGACTCCCTGGATTTGTCGATGCTTATGAACTGGGGAATGATAGCTGTCTTGGCGTATATAGTATATATTATGCTCCATGTTTTCAGAATGCGCCAGCATGCGAAGAAAAAGTATGAGGCAGGAAGAAGGCACGTTAAGGAGATGGCTAAGGCATATAAGTTTTTGGCTAATTTGCATTCAAGGAAAGCTGCCAGAGGAGAATATGAGCGTACATACGAGGAGTATGAAGAGGAGTATTAAAAATGCGCAATTTTATCGAGTTTAGAGATTATATTAGAAGTTGGATTTCCACATATGAAGCATGGGCGAAAAGAGTTCTTTCGATGCTGATGGCTTTTGTAGGAATTCTGGTTATTAATAGTAATCTTGGATATAATGAAAAGCTGTCTGCATGGTACTTTGTTCTGCTTCTCACGCTGTTTGCGGCTGTTTTGCCTATAAAGGGTGTAGGAACCATGCTCACATTTATTATGCTTATTCATCTGTATTCGCTGTCATGGGATGTGGCTCTTATAGGTTTGGCATTTGTACTTATCTGCTATTTGGCCTGTTATTATTTCCATGCAGAGAACACATATAATTTTGTGACGGTACCTATTTTTTATGGCATGAAATGTCCTTATGCTATAGCTCTAGGCGCGGGCCTTCTTCGCCAGCTTAATGAGCTTGTGTCAGTTCTTTGCGGTGGTCTTACCTCGTTTTTTCTATACACAGTTAAGACAAATGCATCAGCCATTATGGATAGCTCCACACCACTTTTTTCACTGACTCTTATAAAGGACAGGATGCTGTTGAATAAGCTATTGTATTTTTATCTGGCAGCTTTGGCCGCTATGTTTTTGATAGTGTTTGTCATCAGAAAGCTTGAGATAAATTATTCATGGCTGATAGCGGTAGTGTCGGGTGTGGCTGTGGAATTTATTATCATGCTTTCTGGCTACCTTATGACTGGAAATAAATCCGCTATTGGCAGCCTTGTTTTAGGAAATATTATAGCTTTAGTAGCTGGCCTTATTTTGAACTACGCATTTCTTGATCTTGACTATAGTCGCGTTGAACGCGTTCAGTTCGAGGATGATGACTATTATTATTACGTGACCGCTGTGCCAAAGATTCATATTGAGGCAGCAGATAAAGAAGTGCGACGAATTTAATTTGGAGATATTGATTTGGAAGCGAGTAGTTGGGGAAAAATTAAAACTTTTTTCGATACCAGAATGGGTTTGAATCTGCCTACTGTTGAGCCATATAATGTGGTGGAGATACTTATCATAGCATTCTTCATTTACACGGTCTTGGCCTGGGTAAAGAATACTAAAGCATGGAATCTTTTTAAGGGTATGCTTTTTATTCTTGTGTTCTTTATTTTGGCTAGCATCTTTAAGATGAGTACCATTCTTTGGATAGGTCAAAAACTGGTAAGCGTAGCGCTTATAGCTGTGGTTATACTTTTTCAGCCGGAGTTTCGTGATGCGTTGGACAGACTTGGCAGAAGAAGCTGGCTGAGTGCACTTGGCATGAAGTTTGGAAAAACTCAGGCGCTTAGAATGTCTGATAAAACTGTTTCGGACATCGTAAGAGCCTGCTATGAGATGGGAGCTGTTAAGACGGGAGCCCTTATCGTTATCGAAAAGGATACACTTCTTTCGAAGTATATCAGCTCAGGTATTCAGCTGGATGCGTTGATATCCACACAGCTTTTAGTGCAGATATTTGAGAAGAACACCCCATTGCACGACGGTGCTGTCATAGTAAGAGGGGATCGAATAATATCGGCTACTTCATATCTTCCTTTGTCTGAAAATGGTTCTCTTTCCAAGGACTTGGGAACCAGGCACAGAGCTGCTATAGGTGCCTCTGAACAGTGCGATGCACTGGTAATAATTGTTTCTGAGGAAACTGGAAGCGTGTCTTTTACGCAGGATGGCGTTTTGCATAGAGATGTAAACAGTACACATTTGACACAGGCGCTTAAAATTCTGCAGCATCCTGATGGATACTCACAGGAGATAGCAGGTGCTAGACGCAGTCGCAGATATAGAGGGGAGGAAGAGTAATGAAAAAATTCATAACTGACTTCTTCACTGTAAATGTGGGATTGAAAATAATGGCGCTTCTAATGGCGATAGTGCTTTGGACTGTGGTCATGAGAACGAATGACCCTGAGGTAGATAAGAATTTTACTACAGCAGTAAACATTATTAATGAGGATGCACTTACCAGCCAGGGTAAGTATTATACCTTGACTACAGGAAATACTGTAACCTTCCGCGTTACAGCCAAGTATTCCTACATGGAAAAGCTGGCAGGTACAGACTTTACAGCTGTGGCAGATATGTCAAACCTAGAGTCGAATTCGCGAATACCTATCACTATAACTGCGAATCGTTATGCAAATAATATTCAGATAGCTAATTCAAAGTCTATGTATCTTTATGTGGATGTGGGAGAGGAAGGCTCACAGAGATTTGTGGTAACTGGTTCGACGAAGGGGGAGTGCGCGGATGGTTATGCGGTTAACTCACTTACGGTCTCGCCTAATGTTATTACCGTTAAAGGACCTGTAGATGTCATTAGCTCCATTGTGAGTGCGGGTGTAGTAACGGACGTAAGCGGTGTTACATCAGATTTGACCGAGAGTGTGATTCCACAGTTCTTCGATAAGGAAGGTAGCCTAGTAGACACTACGAAGTTAAGCCGTTCAGTGAATACAGTAAATGTGGCGGTAGATGTGGTAAATGTCAAGGAGGTGCAGGTTCAGGTAAGAACCTCTGGAGCTTTAGCGGAAGGTTTGTATCTTGATAATATCACACTTACACCTAGTGTAATAAAAGTCAAGGGTGAGCCTGATGCTGTAAACTCTGTCAGCGTCATATCATTGCCTGCTGATCTTGTTAATCTTAGCAATGTGGCGGCTAGCTACAGCACGGTAGTGGATATTACATCGTATTTGCCAAAGGGTGTAACATTGGTAGATAAGTCAAAGTCTTCACTAAACCTGGATGTTAATCTGGTGGGAAATAAAACTGCGGCATTTGCGATACCTACATCGCAGATTTACGTGCATAATTTAGGAGAGGGCTTAGAGGCTAGATTTGAAAATGAAACTGTGAGCGTTCAGATTACAGGATCGAATGCGAATCTTGCCGAATTGTCCAATAATATGGACACTATCACGGGCTATATCGATGCAGTGGGTCTTTCAGAGGGCGCATACGAGCTGCCTTTGAAGCTGAATCTTGGAAAGGCCTATAGTGCAAAGACTATTAATGCAAGAATAGTGCTAAAAAAGGTCGAAAGACCGGTTGTACTCGAAACTCCACCAGCTTCACCTAGCGATATAGTGAGAGATCCATTCGCATCACTTATGCCATCAGATGAACCAGAAGCCGGCGTGAGTCAGCAGCCTGATGCACCAGCTACAGCTGAACCGACTAGCGAGCCTATAGGAGATCCACTGCTTCCAAGTGCAGCTCCTACGGCTCAGCCTGCAGCATAAAAATAAATAGAAAAAGGGAATATATTTATGGCAAGAATGTTTGGAACAGACGGTGTTAGAGGTATAGCAGGAGAATCGCTAAACTGTAATAAAGCCATGGCTTTAGGCCAGGCAGGTGCTTATGTTCTCACAAAGGAAAAGTATACTAGGCCTACTATTCTAGTTGGCTGTGATACCAGAATATCTGGTGATATGCTAGCTTCAGCTCTAATGGCCGGAATATGTTCGGTGGGAGCAAATGCAGTATTTGCAGGGGTTCTTCCTACACCTGCGATTGCATACCTTACCAGAGCGCATGGCTATGATGCAGGTGTGGTAATATCCGCCAGTCATAACCCAATGGAGTTTAATGGCATAAAATTCTTTAATAATAAGGGCTATAAGCTTTCAGATGATTTAGAGGATGAGATAGAGGATTTAATTAACTCAGAGATGAGAGCCGTAACCTTTGCTACAGGGGACAAGGTAGGAAGAGTAGAATATAACTTCGACATGGCGAGCGAGTATGAGGCATTCCTAAAGGAGCGCTGCAGTGTAGATTTATCAGGTATGAAGATAGTTATAGACTGTGCGGAGGGTGCTAGCTACAAGACGGCTGTAGAGACGCTGTCGTCTCTCGGAGCAGAACTTATAGCTATCCATACATCGCCGAACGGTACGAATATAAATGCAGCCTGCGGAAGCACTCATATGGAAGAGCTAAAGAAAAGAGTGGTAAAGGAAAAGGCTATGCTTGGCCTAGCATTTGACGGAGATGCAGATCGAATGCTGGCTGTCGATGAGAATGGAAACCTGGTGGATGGAGATCAGGTTATGGCTATCTGTGGATGCTATCTAAAGTCTAAAGGCAGACTGGCACAGGATACTGTGGTGGTAACAGTAATGACAAATCTGGGCTTCACACTTATGGCAAAGGAGCAGAACCTATCGACTGCAGTTACCAGAGTAGGCGACAGATATGTCCTCGAGGAGATGATGAAGAAGGGTTATAACCTGGGTGGTGAACAGTCCGGTCACATCATATTTCTAGATGATAATCCTACTGGAGATGGACTCCTGTCAGCGCTGCATCTTTTGGAGGTAATAAAGGATACGGGAAAGCCGCTCAGTGAGTTGTCTAAGGTCATGGAAGTATTGCCGCAGGCACTCATAAATGCCCATGTTCCAGAGAATAAGAAGGACTCTTACATGGAATATCCTGTGATAGCAGATGCTATAGCACAGCTGGAGAAAAAATTTGCTGGAGAGGGTAGAATTCTTATTAGGCCATCAGGCACGGAACCGCTTGTGCGTGTCATGATAGAGGGCAAGAACCAAAGAGAAATAGAGATAGAGGCTAAGAAGCTGGCAGATCTTATTACAAGTGAGCTAAACTAGTGAAAATGATATTCACAGTGGAAAGGAGGCATATGCGGATAGAACAGGTGCAGGTGACTAACCCTGCGGGACTTAATTTGCGTGCAGCAGGTATCTTTTGCGAAAAGGCTACAAAGTTTTCATCTAAGGTCACATTTATAACGGGCAGCGGCTATGAAGCAAATGCCAAGAGTGTTTTGTCTGTGCTGGGAGCAGGCATTAGCTACAGAGATGAGCTGATGTTAAGGTGCGACGGCGAGGATGAAGAGGAAGCTATGAATGTTATGAAAGCGCTGTTTTTAAATGGCTTTGAATAAAAAATAATTCTTAGAGAAGGGAATTTTAGATATGTTGAACTATAAGCGTTATAAGAGAAATCCGGTTTTGAATTTTCCAGAGAGAACCTGGCCTAACAAGGAGATAGAGAAGGCACCTATCTGGTGTTCTGTAGATCTTAGAGATGGAAACCAGGCTCTTATCGATCCGATGACAGTAGAAGAGAAGATGGAGATGTTTGATCTTCTTTTGAAGCTTGGCTTCAAGGAGATAGAAATAGGCTTCCCTGCTGCTTCACAGATAGAGTTTGATTTCCTGCGCAAGCTTGTGGCGGAGAACCGCATTCCAGATGATGTTAAGGTTCAGGTACTTTGCCAGTGCCGTGAGGAGCTTATTGATCGTACCTTTGAGGCTATTCAGGGAATTAAGAATATCGTATTCCATATCTATAATTCTACATCCACTCTGCAGAGAGATGTAGTGTTTGGTAAGGAAAAGAAGGAGATTATAGACATAGCTATAGCTGGTACACGTATGGTTAAGGAGAGACTTGACCGTTTCGATGGAAAGCTTCAGCTTGAGTACTCGCCAGAGAGCTTTACTGGTACAGAGATGGATTTTGCACTTGAAATCTGTACTGCAGTTCAAAAAGAGTGGGGTTATGCGACAGGTTCTCCTATCATCTTTAATCTTCCTGCTACTGTAGAGATGAATACTCCTAATGTGTACGCTGATCAGATCGAGTGGATGAGCACTCATTTCGAGGACAGAGACAGAGTAATCCTTTCTGTTCATCCACATAATGACCGTGGAACAGGTGTGGCTATCACAGAGCTTTCTCTTTTAGCTGGAGCTGACCGCGTGGAGGGTACTTTGCTTGGAAATGGTGAGCGTACAGGTAATGTAGATATTCTGACAGTAGCTTACAATATGTTCTCACAGGGTATTAACCCTGAGCTTGATATCGAAGATATTAAGGAAATCGTGGATGTATATGAGCGTGTTACAAAGATGCATGTGGACATGAGACATCCATATGCAGGACAGCTTGTTTTTACAGCCTTTTCTGGCTCACACCAGGATGCTATTAACAAGGGAACTAAGGCTATGGCAGACAGAAATAACCCATACTGGGAGGTACCATATCTGCCTATAGATCCGGCTGATATCGGTCGTAAGTATGAGCCTGTGGTTCGTATAAACAGCCAGTCTGGTAAGGGCGGTGTGGCCTTTGTTATGGACACTGTATATGGCTATAAGCTTCCTAAAAAGATGCAAAGAGAATTCGCTGATGTTATTCAGTACCTCTCAGAGCAGGTGGGTGAGGTAGCTCCTCAGAAGATTATGGAGTGCTTCAAGGAAGAATATCTTGATAAGAAGACACCATTTACTCTTGATTTCGTAGATATAAAGGACAGCACTGGAAATGATGATACTCACGTAGCTCTTGACTTTAGCTATAATGGTGAAAAGTTCCACTCTGAGGCAGATGGAAATGGTCCTATCGATGCCGTCAAGATGGCTATCAGACAGTGTGTTCCACAGGTAGATTTCGTCGTAGCAGATTATTCAGAGCATGCCCTTTCAGAGGGAAGCCATGCAAAGGCTGCGGCTTATATAGAGATGAAGGATGTCAGAACCGGAAATGTTACCTTTGGTGTGGGTGTAAGCTCTAATATTACTAGAGCCTCTATCAGAGGAATGTTCTCTGCGTTAAACAGACTTTCGGATAAGGCTAACGATTACGTATAATGAAAAATTTTTGGACAAAGCTTTGCCTTTTTAATTGGTCACATAGAAATATAGTAGTTCCAATTGCCAGCGCTATTTTAGTGATAGCACTGGCAGGAGGGGCTCTTTTTGTGACGGATCATTTATTTGATGATATCGAAGAGGATTGGGCAAAGGCGAGTATAGAAGAAGTTCAGGCTGAGCCTTCCATAGAGGTGACTCCTAGTCCTGTAGTTACCGTAGAGCCTAGTGAGATGACGTCGCTTGGTGTGGATTATACAGGTAAAAATTATGTTACCTGTCACGTGGCTGGTGATTCGATGGAGAAGGATTTGAATCTTTACATGACGGATGCCTCCGGAGCAAAGATGACTGGGTTTCCATCGAGCTATAAGCTGATAGAGGCTTCACAGGGCGGTGAGATATCAAAGCTCACAGCTCCCATAAAAACCGCCAGTGCAGCTATAAAAGCAAAGACTGCTTCAGGTGCTGACTTTGACACATTAAATGCTCTTTATAAAGAAAAACAGGATGCAGTAGATGCATATCTAGGCTACATAGAAATGCTGGAAGGTGAGACTCTCAGCGATGATGACGGAGATGGACACATTTATCTCAAGGATATGAAGCCAGGTACCTATGTGGCGTGCTACTTATCTGACAGCGAGCTGGATCCGGATGATTATATGTCTTATGTGACCGTAAAGGATCATATAGAGTATCAGGTTATAGAGACTATCACTCAGCAGGTAGGTGCGTACGATGCCTCTGCGGATACAGATAATCATCATGAGGATGAAGAACCAAATAAGAAGCCTGAGGATAATAAGCCTGCAGAGGAGGTTAGTCCTTATGTGGAGGCGGCCTCTGTGGTGCTTCCAGTTAAGAGTTCAGCAGGTGGTGTGGCTGAGGTCACATTTACTGACGAGGGTAAAACGGTAAAGGTTACTATCCAGCAGGTCTCATCTGATGCCAAGGGCGTTACCTTTGAAGGAATTATATCTGATGGTGAAAACTTCTCGGCATTATTGGATAAGACATACCTTGAAGCAGATGGAATTATAACCGTTACAGTTAAGGTAAATATGAGTGGTGCTACTCAGACTGCTGATATAGAAATAAAGATTTCTGATCCACCTGCAGGAGATAAGCTAACTGATGAGGAGGGGCATGTTCTTTACTCTGATGACAAGGGTACGCTAGCTACGGCTGAAGATCATGCAGCAGGAAAGAAGCTCTACTATAAAAATGATGAAGATGCGATAGATATATCTACCTCAAATGAGGCGCCTACCTCCACCGTGGTAGCTACTACCTCAGCGGTTAGTACAGGTAATAAGGGTATAGATGTATCTAAGTATCAGGGTGATATAAACTGGTCAAAGGTGGCTTCTTCCGGTATTAAGTTTGCCATTATAAGAGCTGGTGGAAGATATTCAAAGGGTGAACATTCAGGAGAACTGTATGAGGATCCTTACTTCTATCAGAATATGGCCGGTGCGAAAGCAGCAGGACTTTCAGTGGGTGTTTACTTCTATTCTACAGCACTCACAGAGGCAGAGGCTATAGAGGAGGCTTCACTCGCTGTAGCCATGGCTAAGGAGGCCGGTGGTGTAAATCTGCCTATCTATTTTGATATGGAGGATAAGACCAGAGGAGTCAGCAGCCTTTCAAAGTCAAAGTGTAATGCTTTGGTAAAGGCTTTCTGCTCTACAGTTCAGTCAGCTGGATACAATGCAGGTGTATACGCAAGTAGAAACTGGTATAGAGATCACTTAAATGCATCTGAATTGCCAAGCTCTATTAAAATCTGGATGGCGATGTACTCAGATCAGCTTGAGTGGGACGGAAAGGTGGATATGTGGCAGTACTCATATAAGGGTAAGGTGTCAGGTATAGCAGGCGAAGTGGATATGAACCTGTGTTTTTAATGTTACTTTTGAGGTTACTGCATGAACGGAATATGAATCGTCATGCTTGCATGTAAGAGTCATATTCTGTTCATGTAGTAATCCTGCAAAGCAGGAACTTACCTTACATGAGCAATCCGCTTGCTTTAGCAAGCTTTGAAGCACGCAGTGCTGTGATTGCGAATGTAAGTGTAAGACCTCAAAAGGTTTTTATATATTAAGGGGGCTAAAAATGATTGACAAGAAATGGGCGCAGGAAACATTAGAAAAAATCGATAAGAAGATCACCGCTGAGGCAGAGCGTATGGCGGGCATTATTCCATACGTTCCAAATGCTAAGGGGCGCTATGAGGATTTTGGAAAAAGAGATATCGCATGGTGGACTAACGGCTTCTGGGGAGGACTTCTTTGGCAGCTTTATCAGGCTACCGGCAAGGAGGTTTACAGAACCAGAGCACAGGAGCTTGAGGATCGCATGGATCAGGCTATCGTAGAATTTGATGGGCTTTATCACGATGTCGGATTTATGTGGATGCACATGTCTGTTGCGAACTACAGACTCACAGGAAATGTAAAGTCTAAGAGCCGTGGTATGCATATGGCTACACTTTTGGCGGGCCGATATAACCCTTTGGGTCATTTCATCAGAGCCTGGAACGAGGATAAGGCTGGATGGATTATCATAGACTGCCTTATGAACCTTCCGCTTTTGTACTGGGCGAGTGAGGAGAATGGTGACCCTAGATTCAGAGCTATCGCGGAGGAGCATGCACATACTGCCATGAAGGTTATCCAGCGAGAGGATGGCTCTTGTAATCATATTGCCATTATGGATCCGATGAATGGCGATGTGCTTGAGTATCCTGCTGGACAGGGATATGAGTCAGGCTCTTCATGGTCTAGAGGACAGAGCTGGGCGGTGTATGGCTTTGCTTTAAGCTACATTCATACTAAGAATAAAGAGTATTTAGATGCAGCTATTAAAACAGCTGACTATTTCGTAGAGTGCGTAGAGAAGTCTAACTGGCTTCCACTGTGCGATTTCAGACAGCCGGCAGAACCAGTTTACTATGATGCGACAGCTGGTGCTATCGCAAGCTGCGGTTTGCTTGAGATCTCAAAACATGTGGATGGTGAACTCAAGGAAAAGTATGAGAATGCAGCCATGAATATCATGAAGGCTATGTGCGAGAATTGGTGTGATTTCGATGAATCAAATGATGGCTTTTTGACCATGGGCAAGGTAGCATATTCTTATGGCTTTAACGATGTGCATGATAAGATAGTATACGGTGACTATTTCTTCACTGAGGCTGTTCTTAGAATGCTTGATAAGCATTTGATGATTTGGTAATAGGACATGAAAATCGTACTGGATAAACTGACTAAAAGTTTTAAAGAGCGCGGCAGGAACGCAAAGGGAGAATTCATCGCAGTAAATGAGATGACCATGACGGTTCCCGACGGAAAGCTTATAGCACTTCTTGGACCTTCGGGCTGTGGCAAGTCGACTACACTTAATATGATTTGTGGTTTGCTGGAGCCGACCTCAGGCAGGATTCTGTTTGGAGATGAGGATGTGACTAAGCTGTCTCCACAGGAGAGGGGCGTGGGCATGGTATTCCAAAACTATGCTCTATATCCGCACCTTACAGTCTTAGAAAACATTTGCTTCCCATTGGAAAACCTCACGGGTAAGGATAGGCTTACAAAGGATGAGATGAAGAGTCGCGCTCTAAAGGCTGCGGCTTTGGTGGAGATACAAAAGCTGTTAGACAGAAAGCCTGCAGAGCTTTCTGGTGGTCAGCAGCAGAGAGTAGCTATAGCGAGAGCTCTGGTAAAGGAGCCAAGAGTTCTTCTTTTGGATGAACCGCTTTCGAATCTGGACGCTAGACTTAGACTGGCGACCAGAGAGGAAATCAGAAATATCCAAAAGAGTACAAAGGTTACCACTATATTCGTTACGCATGACCAGGATGAGGCTATGAGTATCTCTGATGAAATCGTGGTGATGAAGGATGGAATAGTCCAACAAAGTGGACAGCCACAGGCTGTTTATGACGATCCTAAAAATCTCTTTGTAGCAAAGTTTTTAGGAACACCTCCTATCAATATTTTCTCAGGTGAAGTATTTGAAGGAATGCTTACTTTGGGAGATGATAAGGTTTGCAAGGCAGCTGGCGTAAGAGAGGGCAAAACTATCGTAGGCATTCGTCCAGAGGGCTTTATTTTAGATGAAAATGGACCGCTTAAGTGCGAGGTCGTACGTTTTGAGGTGCAGGGACGAGATGCTTCTATAATAGCCAAGCATCCTAACATGTCCGGTGCGACAGTGAGAATAATAGTGGACAGCGACACTAAGCCATACAATGAGGGTGACTTAGTGAGCTTTTCTATAAAGAAGAATAAGCTGTATATATTTGATGCTGCTACTGAGGAGAGACTCTATGGAGAAGAATAACCGTAAGGCCTGGTTATATCTTTTGCCAGCGCTTCTGTTTATAGCGGTATTTATGCTGTATCCTTTGGTGGATGTTTCGATATATTCGCTCGAGGAGGGCTATAATTTCGCCTCGGGAAGCTATTTTGGAACAGGTCTTTATAATTATAGCTATGTGCTTCATGATCCATATTTTATTCAAGCATTGAAGAACACTTTCATCATAGTTCTTATAACGGTGCCGGTATCCACGCTTTTGGCTTTGGCGGTGGCTATGGGACTAGCGTCTATTCCAAGGCTTAAGGAAGTGTTTTCGACCATTTACTTTTTGCCTTACGTAACTAACACTCTGGCGGTAGGCCTAGTCTTTATGATTCTGTTTAAGAAGACAGCTTACTCAGATGGTATGGTAAATATGCTGATACAGGCATTTGGTGGTCAGGGTGTAGACTTTATCGATGGACCTTACTGGGCAAAGATGTTTGTGATGTGCTTTTATACAGTGTGGGTGGTACTTCCTTTTAAGATTCTTATTCTGACATCTGCATTAGCGTCGGTTAATCAGAATTTTTACAATGCTGCAAAGGTAGATGGAACCTCATCTTGGCGTATATTTTATAAGATTACACTGCCGATGATTTCACCGATGATTTTTTATCTGGTGGTGACTGGATTTATAGGTGCATTTAAAGCGTACTCTGACGAGGTGGCGCTTTTTGGAACGAACCTGAATGCAGCAGGCATGAACACTATCGTTGGATATATTTATGATATGCTTTACGGCGAGGGTGGCGGATATCCATCCTTTGCTTCGGCTGGGGCGATTATTCTATTTGCGATAGTCTTTACTATTACAGTTATAAATACATTGGTGAGTAAGAAGCATGTCTACTATAACTAAGAGAAACATAAAAAACATAATAATATATGCATTATTACTCCTGTGGGCGATCATTGTCCTTTTTCCGTTTTACTGGATGCTTCTTACCTCTATAAAGAGCTACGGAAGCTACAATGCGGAGTATATTCCAAAGTTCTATGCGACGAATCCTACCTTTGAGAATTATGTGTCGGCCTTCACGGAGGTTAATCTGCTTAGATACCTTTTGAATACTGCCTTTTTTGCCATAGTGACAACGGTTATTATGCTGGCGGTTATCACTCTGGCGGCATTTGCCTTTTCTATCATGGAGTTCAAGGGACGTGATCTGCTGTTTACTCTCTTTTTGGCACTTATGATGATTCCAAATGAGCTGATGATTATCACAAATTTTGCTACCATTACGAATTTGGGACTTAGAAATTCTTTTACAGGACTGATTCTGCCATCGGTTACTTCGGTGTTTTATATCTATCTTTTGAAGGAAAATTTTTCGCAGGTTCCGAGAGAGCTTTATCTTGCATCAAAGGTGGATGGCACCACAGATATTCGCTATCTGTTTAGAGTGCTAATACCTATTTGCAAGCCTACGATGGTTACGATAGTTATACTTAAGGTAATCGAGTGTTGGAATTCGTATGTATGGCCAAGACTTATCACAGATGATGCGAAATACTTCCTGGTGTCTACAGGTATTCAAAGTATAAGAGAGAGCGGATTTGGACGTGAGAATATTCCTGCGATGATGGCTGCTGTGGTGGTTATATCAGCACCGCTTATAGTGCTGTTTTTGATATTCCATAAGAAGATTATGGAAGGCGTGGCAAGAGGAGGCAACAAGGGATGAAAAAGAAATTTGCCTGCCTGTTCTTGCTTTTGTTTAGTATTATGAGTCTTGGTCTCGCTGGCTGTCATGGCTCGAAGAATGATGCGGCATTTACTTTGCTTGATACATTTGACGAGGAGAAGAATTACGAGATAACCTTCTGGGCGAAGAATGATACAAATAAGACGCAGACTGAGATATATAATAAAGCGATAGAGGATTTCCAAAAGATTTATCCCAATATCACGGTGAATCTGCGCTTATATAACGATTATAGTAAGATTTATAACGATGTTATCACAAATATCAGCACTGATACTACGCCGAATGTATGTGTAACCTATCCAGACCACATAGCGACATACATCAGTGGCGGTTCGACAGTGGTTCCGCTGGATGAGCTGATGTCAAATGAACAGTATGGACTAGGAGGTTCTTTTGTTAAATTCGACGCACCTAAAAGAGGCGAGCTGTTTGGGAAGTATTTAGAGGAATGTGCTATAGATGGTGTTACCTATGCACTTCCATATATGCGCTCATCGGAGGCGTGTTATATTAATAAGGACATGCTAGAAAAGCTGGGGTATGAGGTTCCAGACATTTTGACCTGGGATTTTATCTGGGAGGTGTCAGAAAAGGCCATAGAAAAGGATGCATCTGGAAACTATAAGCTCAACGGTCAAAAGGTTTTGATACCGTTTATATATAAGTCTACGGACAATATGATGATTCAGTATCTAAAGCAAAAGGGTGCTGGGTATTCGACCGAGGATGGGGATATTCAGATTTTCAACGAGGAAACGAAGAAGTTTTTGTACGAGATAGGTGAGCACGCAGCCAGCGGGGCCTTCTCTACATTTGTCGTAAGCAGCTATCCAGGTAATTTTTTGAATGCCGGACAGTGCATATTCGCTGTGGATTCCACTGCCGGAGCTACATGGATGGGATGCGATGCACCGCTTATAGACATATCGCCGGACGCGCTGGTTCAGTTTGAGACGGTGGTAAGACCAGTCCCGCAGGTTAATCCTGATGAGCTATCCATGATTTCGCAGGGACCTTCCGTTTGTATTTTTAACAAAAAGGATACCGGTGAAGTGATGGCCAGCTGGCTGTTTTTACAGTATTTATTAACTAATGATGTTCAGATAGCCTATGCTTCTACTGAGGGCTATCTTCCGGTTACTAAAAAGGCTGTCGAGTCCGCAGAGTATAACGAATATCTGGGTATGGCTGGAGCAGATAACGGGCTTCATTATAAGGTCAAAATAGATGCCACGAAATGTATATTAGAGAATGTGGATAACACATTTGTTACTCCTGTTTTTAAGGGCTCGGCAGGACTGAGGTCTGCATCGGGTCAAATGATAGAAAATGTGGTAAAGGCAAAAAGAAGAAAGCAGACTGTGGATGAGGCGTGGATGGAAAAAATGCAGGCGGATGTAACGGGAATGTATCATTTGAACGAAGCCAGCAAGGCAGGTGTTTCAAAGGTAGAATTAGGGAAAATGCCGGTTGAGTCAAACATTCTTTTAGCAGTTTTAGCCTTAGTTTGGACAATTATTATAATATATGTTGCAACAGACTACTTAAAAAGAAAAAAATCTGTGTAGTTTTTTATATTAAAATATATTATAATACGCCACGAGTGAAAGCGATTTGCTCTTCACAGATGTTGTTTAACTTTTTGGAGGATAATAAAAGAAATGAAAAAGTTACTTGCATTAGCACTTTGTGCTGTTATGGCTGTTTCTATGGCAGCTTGTGGTAAGAAGAATGAAACACCAGATGCTCTTTCTGCTGATGATATTCAGAAGATGATTGAGAGCGGCGAAATCAATGTAGTAGATAGTGATGCATTAGCTGGTAATGTAGATATAGCTGCACTCCAGACACAGTATGGTGCTATTTCGCATGATGCATATGTAGCAGCTGAGCTTAACACTGAAGTTAAGGTAGTAACCTTCGTTCAGGATAAGCAGGGCTGGTGGGAAAAGGATGGAGTAGGTGTGGCTACCTTCTATACTCAGGCACCTGATGGAGCATATTTTATCTATAACATGCCATGCTCAAAGGAAGATTATGACAAGCTCGTTCCAGGTTCTGGTATCGTAGTAACTGGATTTAAGTCTGAGTGGGCTGGTGAGGTTGAAATCGCTGATGTTTCTGCATTTGAGATGATTTCAGATTCTTACATGGCAAATGCTACAGAGATCGGAGATATCATTGCTGATGCATCTCTTGTAGATCATCAGAATGAGCTCGTAACATGCTCTGGTATGACTGTAGAAGCAGAAGCTATTTATAACTGGGATGGCTCTGGTAACGAGGGCGATGACCTTTATATTAAGCTTAAGAAGGGCGATACTGTAGTATCATTTACTGTAGAGAGCTATCTCCGTGGTGCTGATACCGATACCTATAAGGCAGTTAAGGAGCTTAAGGCTGGCGATACTGTTGATATTCTTGGTTTCCTTTACTGGTATGAGGGAGCTCAGATGCACATCACAGATGTTATTAAGAAGTAATTTAGTATTAAGGAGAAGGCAATGAGTCAGGCAAAGGTTGATTACCATAAGAAAGAAAAGGCTAATCGTAAGTCTACCGTTAAGAAGGCTAAGATTCAGGGGATTGTGGCTACAGTAGTAGCTGTTATAGTAGCAGTAGGCGTTCTTGCGTGGGTGGTTTACTCATCAGTTATTAAGATTCAGGAGTATAATCTTGCTAATAAGAATTGGGAGACCTATGAGGCTTCCCTTGCTCCTATTTCGGATTATATGGCTGAATTAAATGCTCAGCTTAATCCTACCGAGGCTGCTGCGGAAGCTCAGGCTCAGTAGTAGCTTGGTGTAGGGGTACTTTTGGGTGTTGCCATAGGACGTGTCTTTTGCTGATGTCATAGGATTTCTTTCGAGATGTGCGACGCCGTGGTGATTACGCCATTTTATGCATGCCTTGGTTAGCGAGACGTAGTGAATTGGCTGATGCAGCAGGCTCTTACGTCTTTTGGATTCATTTCAAATACTATGAGACGTAGTGTTTTGACGATTTATGTCGGACACTACGTCTTTTATATTAGATTCGGGTGAAATAGGCGTAGGACTCACTTTTTATGAGATATTTATTACGTCTAGGAAACATGATTGGTCAAAAAAGGACGTAGGCTTTGATTTTTTACGAATAAATGCTACGTCCCAGTTTGCTAGATTAAGCAAATTAGAGGTAGGATTAGATTGAAAACGATACTTCTGAAAAATAAAGTTGTAAAAAATAAAAAATATGCTTGACTTCCACTCATGACTAGTGTATAGTATCTATTGTTGTGAGGCGAAAGCCAAACAGATAAGCGCGAGTGGCTCAGTTGGTGGAGCACCACCTTGCCAAGGTGGGGGTCGCGGGTTCGAGTCCCGTCTCGCGCTCTTTATTTTTGCCGTAAACTCAAGGGTTTGCGGCACTTTTTTTGTCCTTAAATTTGGTTAAGATTTAATGGTTTTGGTTAAGAATTTAATAAGGCCTAAATCAGCTTAATTTACGCTGATTTAAGACCTTAGTAGCTTCATCCATATCTATGCCTGTATAATAGTTCTTTTTTGCGACAGCAGGAGAGTTTCCAAACAAGCTTGAAGCAAGAATCATGTTTCCGCCAGAAGCGTTAACGACATCAGTAATGGCGTTTCTTCTGAATGAATGTGTACCCTTTATTTCTTCACGACATATTTTTATGCCAAGCTTTCGACATACTCTTCCGTAGTAGTTGTAAACGGTATTATTGGATATAACACCGATTTCATTGTCGGCAGGAAAAAGATAAGGCGATTTAGGATAGTACCTGTCATGCATAGACATAAGTCGTTCTAAAAATTCATCAAGAGCATCATATCGTGCAAAGTAGCGATTCTTATATGTTTTGGTGTGGTTGACTATCTTACAGTGTTCAGGAACATTGTTAAATTTCTTAACAGTTATCTGTTCCTTGGAGAACTCTATGTATTTGTCGTGAATCGAACTTAACTCCAATGGTGGAATCTCTCCACGACGACAACCACATAGTATTTGCATTTCAAGAGCAAATGCTGGAACATAATAAGGCTTTTTATTTTGATGAGCATGTATCTCATCAAGAATTCTTGCAAGATCCTCTTTTGAATGAACTCTCTTGTCTATATCTACATTTTCTGCGATCATCCCCTGAAATTTATTAAAGTCTGCACGATCGAAAACATTGTCCTGTACCCAGTATTCGCAAAAAGCGAGTCGGAAGACCATACGAAGAATTCCTTTTAAAGAGCTTAAGGCTTTTCCTCGTAAATCATATCTGCTCAGGTTCATAAAGACCACGTTTTCAACCTCAGCCTTTGTTATTTCATCTATAAAACGGTTCTCGAAAGCTGTGCCTTCAAAATAACGTTTGTAATCAGAACGATGCTTGTTTATGGTATTCTGTCGGCTGAGAACTTTGTCGCCATCTTTAATGTATTTTAGCTTTTCAGATAAGGCTATCTCAAATACATCTTTAAAGGTTTTGCGACATTGTCCACTAATTCCTTTTTCATACTCGTAAACCTTGTCCTTTAGAGCATCTAGGCTTTTAGCAAAAAGCTGACGTCGTCCAGATTTTTTCGTAGAGTCAGGAATATAAATTCGGTAATAACCGTCTTTGGATGGATCCTTAGGAAACGTATATTTTTCCAATATTTTATTCTTTTCAAGTTGCATATATAGCTTTTGAGCATCCTCAAGAGTTATATTATCACAGTTTAGTTCAAAGGTCATTACCGAATTCACCTCCTCTCAAAATAAGTTTTACGATTAACAGACAGATAGAAGTCCTTCCATTACGGCATTGCTTATGGTGTCACATGGATCCATGGTCGGGACATCATAAGTCGGGGCGGTATTAACAGTAGAAACGGTCAGACTGCCTGATAAGGCCTGTATTACTCTTTCTGATATTCTATCTGCTAATTCATCTGGGTCACAAGGGCGAGTGACTTCGCGTGGCGATGAGAGGGTTAAGAGAGCATCTATAACCATCTCATTAGCGCTGGCGTAGCCATACGACTTGTAACTATTTAGCACTTCGAGCGCGGTAAGTTCTTTACTGCGGTTATCTCGAAAACGAATATATTTTTTGTAACATCCCATCAGTGCAATGCTCCTTTGCTTAAAAGATATCTGATGGTTCTTTCATAGCCTTTGGCGTTTATATGAATGTCCTCTATAAAATATGCCAGAGGGTATTTTTCTTTGCTCCAAAAGTTTTTTACTATGGTGGCTCCACCACCGATAAAAATAAGCTGTGTGGATTTTAAGTTAAATTTTAGAGCTCTCAATGTTCCTATAAGATTTTCTATGTAATCACGAAGACATTGCTGTATTACATTAGAATATTCTTCGGGAATCTCGCTGCATTTGCCATGAATCATGATATCCTTGATGTAGATATCATCGACCTCTTCGCCATACAAAGACCTTAACTTTTCGTTGATCTTTTGAATGCAGTTTATGGTGCCGTCTTTAAGGCTGTTGCAGTTTGTAAGATCAGGAGATTGCTCCTTAAATGGGAGGATGTCTACAGTCCAACTGCCGATGTCTATAACT
>JAZRWF010000055.1:0-90375 GCA_045599565.1 Lachnospiraceae bacterium | reverse complement strand
CCTTTGCATAATCTGTTACGAATACAGGCTTTCCAAATATCTTCTCAGTGAGATATCTCTCGTGCTCGGTCTGAAGATCGCAGCCCCAGAATACCTTGTAATCGAACTCGTCATTGTGCTCAGCCAGCTTCTCTACAGCCTCTGTGTATGTGATACGACCAAAGTCTGAGGTGCGAACATGCTCAAGTCTCTCAAGAAGTCCCTTGTCCACGAAGTCATTGAAGAACTTAAGCTCCTCCTTCGCATGCTCCATTACGTAATTAATAACGTACTTAAGCATTGACTCTGCAAGCATCATATCGTCATCAAGATCAGCAAATGAAATCTCTGGCTCGATCATCCAAAACTCAGCTGCATGTCTGGTGGTGTTCGAATTCTCTGCTCTAAAGGTAGGTCCAAATGTATAAATATTCTTAAATGCCTGAGCAAAGGTCTCACCGTTAAGCTGACCAGAAACAGTCATATTAGTGGCATGTCCAAAGAAGTCCTGTGAGAAATCGATCTTTCCATCCTCAGTGAGCGGAAGATTGTTAAGGTCTAAGGTAGTAACCTGGAACATCTCACCAGCACCCTCACAGTCAGAGCCTGTGATGATAGGAGTATGAACATATACGAAGTCTCTCTCCTGGAAGAACTGATGAATAGCATAAGCGATAAGAGATCTCACTCTAAACACTGCCTGGAAGGTGTTCGTACGTGGTCTTAAATGGCTGATAGTACGAAGGTACTCCATAGAGTGACGCTTCTTTTGAAGAGGATAGTCAGGAGTAGAAACACCCTCTATCTCCACCTTATCTGCGTGGATTTCGAAAGGCTGCTTTGCGTCTGGAGTTACGAGCATAGTACCAGTTACAATAACTGCTGCACCCACGTTAAAATGTGCTACCTCATCGAAATTATCAATCTTTTCTGCATCGAATACGATCTGGATTGGCTCGAAAAATGTACCATCTGAAAGAACCATGAAGCCAAAGGTCTTCGAATCTCTGATGGAGCGAACCCATCCTGCTGTTGTAATCGTTTTCCCGTCGAGCTCTGCATATGTCTTTTGCAGGGTTCTGACATCTGTAATTCCTGTCATAACTGTTACCTCTCCTATATTAAGTATTTTTTCTCAAAATCTACACTTGTAAGTGGCTTGTCATAATAATAACCCTGTATTATATTTACGCCATCCATAGAACCCAAAGTGGTCTTCTGGTCTGCTCCCTCTACACCTTCTACGCACACATCCATAGCCAGGCTGCCAGCGAGCTCTGAAACCGCATGAACAAATGCATCTGAGAAGTTATCCTTACCGATATCCTTGATGAAGCATTTGTCGATTTTAATAGTATCTATAGGCATAGACCTGATATGATTCAGACTAGAATAGCCTGTTCCAAAGTCATCTAATGCTATTCGGCATCCCAAAGACTTAATCTGCATAAGAATGAAGCTCATTCGATCCAAATCATTTATAGCCAGAGACTCCGTTACCTCCAAGGTAAGGTTATGAGGGTCTATACCTGTGGTATTTATAGCTGAACCTATCTGCTCTACTATGTCAGTCTGCATGAGCTGAACGACAGAAAGGTTAACATTTACCTTGTATTCTGGATGACCAAAGTCATTCCAGTATTTACACATTCTGCATGCCTCTAAAAGAACGTGCCTTCCGATAGGCACTATCAGACCGAGATACTCTGCCAGCGGGATAAACTCATCCGGATAAACAAAGCCAAACACAGGGCTTTTCCAACGAACCAGAGCCTCTGCGCCGCAGCACTTTTCTTCATTTGCGCTGACTGCCATGAGCGGCTGATAGTAAATCTCGAACTCATTGCATCCGTTTTCGACAGCCTGACGCATTTGCTTTTCAAGATCCAGTCTTCTGGTCGTGTAGTCCTCATTCGATCTATTATAATATTCTACTCGGTTTTTACCAAGCTTCTTAGCATCCTTTAGAGCTAAATCTACTGCCTTTAGCAGGCTGGTCATGTCACAGCCATCCTTTGGAATAGAAGCCACACCCATACTCATGGTGCAGTAATATTCCTTAGAACCCAGCTTCCAAGGCTTAGTAAACATACCTGCTATACGCTTTATGATGTATTCCATCTTGGCTACATTCTCGTGATCCACTATGACAGCGAACTCATCTCCGCCCACTCTGTAGCAATGTGAGTGAATAACAGGAATCGCATTTATGCTGGCTGCTATATCTCGAAGCAGCTCATCACCCTGCTCGTGACCCAGACCATCATTAATATTATTAAAGTCGTCCAGATCTATTATAAGTAAAGCCGCCTCATCTGATGAGCTCAGGCAATGTCTAAGCTCTTTATCCAAATCCAGCTCATATTTCTTACGATTATACAGACATGTAAGATAATCCATATAGGTCTGCTGTTCAAGCCGCCACTGATAGCTCTTTATATCAGAGATATCATAGCTGGCTATAAGCATGGCGCTGCGGCCATCTACCCACTGCATCTCTGAAAATGAAAGATCAAACCATCTGTTTACGTCATCCGCATAGAAGCTGTTTATATCATCCATATCGCGGCTATTATCGTACGCCAAATCCAAAAGACCTTCCAAATCCTTTTCTGACTCAAACATTTTCTTCATGGATGAGTTCTGGTAAAGAATGCTTCTTTTTTCCTTGTCGCACACCATATAGCCACAGTGACATTTTTCTATGATAGTCTCAAGAGCCGAATATGAGCTAGCCAGAGAATTTCTTGTAACTCGCTTAACCAGAATGGTGCTAAGAACACGCTTAACATCATTGGCAAATCTCAAATCCTCTACTGACCATCTTCTATTATCCTCCATAACATAAAGGCACATGTACATAGACGACTTCGTGCCCACAGACAAAGGATAGAAAATAGCAGCCCTCATGGAAAACCTAGCAAAAAGTCCAACAAACTCCTGCGGGGTCATAATATCTGAAGAGATGGTATATGACTTTCCATTCATAAATGGCAAATCTGAAACCTTTATATTTACAAAGCTAGGTATGATAGAAAAGCTCGCTTCCCTAACCCATTCCGTGATAATCTCACAATTATCCGTCTCGCCATCACGCTTGATAACGCATGCGCCATCTGCCCCCAAATATGAGGCTGCGTCTGATAGAATATTCTCTGCCACCTTGGAAAAGGTGTCATCAGACTCCATCTGTGACAGAATGCGGGTCATAACCTCTCCCCTTACTAATCTGCTGGAGAGTTCACCCTCAGTCACAGTGGTCGCAGCGATTTTGCGCTTTAACTCAGCATTACTAACCTGTTTATTATATAGACTCTTTGCAAAGCTCTCCAAAAAAGCTATCGAGTTAGCAAAGTCTTTGGCAGAGATAACTGCCACCTCAGACGGTATCAAGAGAGGATCATCGCACTTCGCCTCATCTATACCTATTACAGCGATAGTGCCCTTAACCTTTCCTTCACGGCGTATAGCCACACCACCAGATAGCACAAACGGCAATTGGCTAGTAAGCTCCACCACATTTTCATCCAAATCATCTACGAATGAATCTGATACCATACGTGCATACGACGCATCCAGAAACTGTTCGACAAAATCCTTCTCAGCCCCTTCGCCTACGTAGCAAGCCACCTGAGCATTTCCAACCGTCATCTTACAGTAAACACGACAAGAACGAGCATAGCCACTAATTAGGTGGCTAAGCTCGTCATAATTCACATCCACTATAGCTGATGAAGAAAAGTCTCCTCCAAAGCCCACGGACTATACCTCCTGAGTCCAGTTATACTTATCTTCCAGCTTACCCCACTGGATACCAGTCAAGGTATCATACAGCTTCTGAGTAAGTTCACCGGTCTTCATATCGTTAATAACGATAACATCGTCCCTGTAACGAAGCTCACCTACAGGAGAGATAACAGCAGCTGTACCAGTGCCGAATACTTCCTTAAGTCTGCCTTCCTTACCAGCCTTAACGAGATCGTCAATAGCCAGCTTCTCCTCGCGAACAGTGTAGCCCCAATCCTTAAGAATATGGATCATAGAATCACGGGTAACACCTGGAAGAACAGTACGTCCTGCTGGAGCAGTCCAGATTTCATCATCGATCTTGAACATGATGTTCATAGATCCAACTTCCTCTACATACTTCTTCTCAGCTCCATCCAGCCAGAGAACCTGCTCATAGCCAAGCTTCTCAGCCTTTACCTGACCTGCGATAGAACCAGCATAGTTTCCACCACACTTTGTAAATCCTGTACCACCATCTACGGCACGTACAAGCTCATCCTCTACATAAATCTTAACTGGATCAAGTCCTGACTCATAGTATGCACCTACTGGGCAGGTAAGAATCATGAACTTATATGACTTAGCCATGTGAACGCCCAGAGCTGACTCTGTAGCGAACATATATGGGCGAATGTAAAGAGAGGTGTTAGGCTCAGATGGAACCCAATCCTTTTCTACTTCTACTAATGCTCTGACAGCCTCTACGAAATCCTCTACTGGAAGTGCAGGCATGCAAAGACGCTCGTTAGAACGAATCATACGTGCAGCATTCATCTCTGGTCTAAAGAGCTGAATCTTTCCCTGCGCAGTTCTGTATGCCTTAAGTCCTTCAAAGGTTTCCTGTGCATAGTGAAGAACCATACATGCTGGTTCCAACTCGATAGGTCCCTCTGGTACGATTCTGGCATCATGCCATCCGATTTCTCTGTCCCAATCCATGATAAACATGTAATCAGTCATATACTTACCAAAACCAAGCTTAGTCTGGTCTGGCTTTTCCTTTAATACAGCTCTTTTCTCAAATCTGATATCCATTTTTACGCCTCCTATTTTGCGCTAAAAACATAACCTACATTATCTTACTTTTGACATTTCATGTCAAGACTTTCACAAGTTAAAGTGTTACAGTATTATCCTTATCTAGCCAGCACATCCACTATCTCACCGATATACATAGTGTGCTCATCACCATCAGCATAAAACTGATCTGCCACATCCTTCCTCAAGGACTCTTTTGGCATAGGTACAGCAGCCATCTTTTTGCACACCAGCACCATCGAAGATTCATCCAAATAAGGACACTTCATATCATGATTCACATGCAGACCAGCATTTTTAAGCTTATCCTCCTCACTGCCTGAAGCAGAGCCGAGATATTTGAGTGTGTTTCTCACACCCTTTTCATTAGGATCTAAAAAACAAATCGAAAAATACTCTGAATCATCCAGCAGCTTATGACTGTATCTGCTCTCTCTGACGTATACCGTGGCCGCATTCTTATTCCAAATGAAGCCCACGCCGCCCCATGAGCAGGTCATGGCATTCACATGTCCATCTGCTTCTGTCACCAGTGCAAACCACTCTTTAGCTATTTTCTCTGACGGATTCCATTCTAATAGATTTATAGGATAAGGCTGAAAATTATGCATAAGACCTCCTTTGATACTTTCATATAAAGACTCTATAATTTTATTAAACTACGCCCTAAAAATCAAGGAAAAGTGTATCTCTCCACACTTCCTCTAGCCCTGACTCGTGGTCTTAATTTGCTACTTGGCTTCCCAAGACCAAAAAAACCCGCATTTTGGTCTTGAACTAGCAAAATTGAAAATAAAGACCAAATAGAATCAAAACTTTGGTCTTTATTTTTCATTTTATATACCAAGACCAAAAACATTACTATTTTGGTCTTGACAGCTAACTCAGCTTATTAAGACCACGAGTCAGGGCTAGCCAACATGTAAAAAAATAGCCTATAAACCGCATTGCTTTGTATCACAGTTTATAAGCATTTTTCATATAAGTTACGTATTAAATTTCTACTATTGTATTCTGAACATCATTTGGATTTTTCGTTTCATAAAAGAATTTTATATACTCTCTCGAGAAGCCAAAGCATCCGCTCTTGCCATTTCCATCCACACCAGGCTCCTCCAAAAGTACCTCGAAAGTCTTACCCTTCGCCATCAAAGAATCCTCGTACTCCCTGCTCATCTTCTCACCGAGCGCGATAAGCTTTTGGCTTCTTTCATGCTTGATTTCCTCAGGCACCTGATTTTTCATAACCGCTGCCTTCGTGCCAGTACGCTTCGAATACATAAATACGTGCAGCTCATAGAAGCCTATTTTCTTACAAAATTCATACGAGGCATCAAAGTCTTCCTCCGTCTCGCCAGGAAAGCCTACGATGACATCTGTGGTGATGGCGCAGTCTGGAAAAGCATCTCTTAACAGTCTGCAGCTTTCCTCATACTCATCCGCTGTATATCTTCTATTCATAGCCAAAAGCGTCTTATCACAGCCACTTTGGAGCGACAAATGAAAATGTGGACAGAGCTTTTCCAGCTTAACCGCACGCTTCAAAAACTCAGGCTCTATAATTCTTGGCTCCAACGAACCTAGTCTTATTCGTTTTATCCCTTCGACCTCGTTACATTTTTCCAAAAGCTCTATAAGAGTGCTCCCCGTGTCGATTCCATAGCTGCTCAGATGAATTCCGGTTATCACGACCTCCTTATATCCAGCCTTTGCCAAATCGTGAAGTTCATCTATAACATCCTTTACACTTCTGCTTCTAGGTCTTCCCCTGTCATACGGAATAATACAATATGCACAGAACATATTGCATCCATCCTGAACCTTAACAAAGGCTCTCGTATGCTCTGCATCCCTGGTAATATGCATGCGTTCAAAGCAGGTTTCTCTATTTATATCATCTATGTCGTTTTTTCTCGTGTTCTTTTCAAAAAACTCGTTCAACGCTGGGATAATCTCAGCCTTTTTATTATTGCCAAGTGCTATATCCACGCCCAAATCATCCGGTATCTCACCCTTTAAACCCTGAATATAACAGCCTGTCGCCACCACGCAGGCATTCTCATTCAAACGCTTCGCACGCCTAATCATTTGACGGGATTTTCTATCCGCTATAGAAGTGACTGAGCATGTGTTTATGACATAAACATCAGCAAATTCTTCAAAATCCACTATTTCATAGCCATCCTCCACCAGTAGTTCGAGGATAGCCTGAGTCTCATATGAATTGACTTTACAGCCTAAATTATGCAGCGCCGCTTTTTTCATTTGTAAGTTTCCTATAAATTTAATGTGTATTTTTTGTGAAATTTCAACTAAATACTTGACTTATCTCTTTAAGCGTAGTAATATAACACCTGTCAGAAGGAAATAGACAAATATTTTAAGGAGGTATGCATTATGAAGACAGTACAGATTTCACTCAACTCCATCGATAAGGTTAAGTCATTCGTTAATACTATTAGCAAGTTTGAGTATGACTTTGATCTGGTTAGTGGCAGATACGTAATTGACGCTAAGTCAATCATGGGAATCTTCTCACTTGACCTCTCTAAGCCAATTGACCTTACCATCCATGCAGATGGCGATGCAGCTGATATCACTTCAGCACTTAAGGACTACCTCGTATAGTAGTTCCTTATTTCTTGTGAAAGATTTCTACCACATTCTATTTATAGGATGTGGTTTTCTTTTTGCCTAAAAATATCGGCGGTGCTTAAATGCACCGCCTTTTAATATTTACTATCTTCCTGATGTGGTGATAATCCATGGTGCAGGAGCAGTATTAAATGTATGCTTAGAAGTCATTCTGCTCACCTGAACCTGAATAATCTTAGGCGGCATAAGACCAAGCTCCTCACAGATTCTTTCCATAGAAGCTGCCACCACAAAATCAAGCGAATAAATAACAAACTCCATCTTAGGGTTTACCTTAAGAAGTGCCTTAATCTCCTGTTCCATAGTCGCAGAAGCCACAAGCATCGTAACATTTGGAATAGGAAGACCTCTTAAGGTCTCGTCGGTAACTTTGTCGATAATAGAAACGTTATTTATACCAAATTTTTCAATATTACTCTCGAGCGCATCTCTGTCCGTTCCCGAATATTCTACAGCTATGATGCTGCCCTCACCATTCATGATAGCAGCCTCTACTGCGATAGACTCTCCTGATATAATGCAAAGGTTCTTTCCATCATGAATATCCATCTTGGAAAGAAGGATGACTCTCGTCTCAGAATCTACATATTTAACTGAGCCAAGCGCCAGTTCCTCATTACTCATACCGAACTTCATGGTACTTCTAGGAGTTGGATTAATAATTAGCATAGCTGCCGAAGCATTTATTCCACGGTTTATCATCGAAGAAAGCTTCGAAGTAAGAATAGGACCTACAGGCTCTGAACCCTCGTTATATACTACGGTGCAATCTCCTAGTCCAGCCTCATACATCTTGTAGAAAATATCCTCATTACCTGCTTCTGTAAAAACAAGAACAGCCTTATGACTCTCCACTGTAGGGATAAGATTCTTATTCTTTCCAGTGATGTCTAAAATCTTAACATGCTCTAAATCCACCTGGTAATTAGCCGCATAATACTGCATCCAATTTAATACACCAGAATTATCAAATATCTTTCCCATTTTCTTACCCCCTTATATCAAGCTTATCCATGGCCGCCAAAAGTGCACAAACGGTCTTTCCATCCTGAATAACGCCCTTATAAATCAATTCTCTTAGTTCGCCAGCTTCCATAGGCACGACATCTATGCTCTCCGCCTCATCCAGCATTTGCTTTCCCTCGTGCTTCAAATCTGTCGCCAAGTAGATGTCTATTTTCTCATCACAATAAGCTATCGTAGGATGAAGCTTTATCAAAAGCTCCAGCTTTCCCGCACTGTAGCCAGTTTCCTCGCGAAGCTCTCTAGCTGCACAGATAGCAGTATCCTCTGTGATGCTATCTCTCGCGCCAGCAGGAATCTCGATAGTCTCTCTGTCTAAAGCCGGCCTAAACTGCTTTATCATTAAAAATCTTCCATCGTCAAGCACCGGCACGACAGCTGCCGCCCCCACTCTGTGATGCACCAAATCCCAGGTCTCTATCTTACCATTCGGCAGCCTCATCGTATCCTGGTAAAAATCTACTATAGCGCCCTTAAATTTTAAATTTCGATCAAGTCTTTCTATATGTTCCATGTGAAATAGTATACCCCAATTTATGTTTTGTTACAAGCGAAGTTTCTTGACTAGCCCTCACTCGTGGTCTTAATAAGCTACTTAGGCTCTCAAGACCAAAATAACACGCTTTTTTGGTCTTCATATCGCCCTTAGCTTCTTTCATGACCAAAAAAAGCTGTTTTGTTCACAATTTCTTCACAGATCACCCGAAAACAGCATTTTGGGGGTCTCGACAGCTCGTTTAGCTTATTAAGACCAACGAGTGAGAGCTAGCCGGTCCAGTCTCTTACCGATGCAGCTGTTCCCTTTGCATTGTAAGGCCACAGTCCCCTATCATCTCACCGGACTCCTTAAGACAAACCGCCCATAAGCCAAATCCAAGCACTCGATATCTTTCTATATTTCGTTCTATCCATTCCCTCACCCTTTTTTTCATCAAATGTTACGAATAATACCGCATAAAGCGAATCAAAGTCACCTTAACACATTTCCCTTAGAATTAATCTGCTCGTTTCTACTATCATTCTATTTCACCTCAAACAAAAAGCTTGCAAGCATCAGAATCACATTCTTACACTTGCAAGCCTAAAACTATTCACCTATTAGCTTTACCTTAATCATATCATGGTTCATCGCCTTAATCAGCGGCCCGAATATATCCTTAGTATAAAGCTTTAAGCTGGTGGTGTTAATACAAGGATGGCAGCCTACGAACTCGCCTTCCAAAACATCTTCATCCACCAGAAGCTGAATCTTGTTTTCTTTATCATTCATAAGTCCCAGCACACTAACTGAGCCTGGCGTAATATCGAGAAGCTCCTCCATGTACTCAGCTTCTCCAAAGCTAAGTCTGGCACAGCCTAACTGTCCGCTGAGTTCCTTGGTTTTGAAGACTTTGTCGCCCGGCATCATAAGAAGATAAAACTGCGTATGCTGCCTGTTGCAAAGAAACAAATTCTTGCACACGACCGCATCCAAAATAGCATCTATCTTTAGACAATCCTCCATGGTATTCGCATTCGCATCGGGATGGTCGCACCTCCAGTACTCCAGCCCCAAGCTATCTAAAAGTTCATAACACCTTTGTTCCTTTCCTAATCTATCAGAATAATCCGAAGGGCTACCCTTTTCTAGCTTTAGTTCCATAAAACACCTTTCCATCAAATGCTTCAACCATATCTACGCTGTAATCCTAGTCGAATTCTTCGTCCATTTTCCAGTTACTATTCTCGATGTGAAGCTTACGCCTCTTACTACCCAGTCCATAGTCATAGCGAACCAGATTCCCATGAGACCAAATCCAAGCTGTATGCCTAATATGTAAGCAAACACTATTCTGCATATCCACATAGAAAGCATAGCTACTACCATGACAAACTTGCCATCGCCCGCCGCACGAAGCGCATTCGAAAGAGCAAAGGATAATGGATGTACAAAACAAACCATGATACAGTTAAGTCTAAGAACCTGTACTGTAAGTGCTGCAGTCTCTGGACTCAGGTTGTAAAGAGAACATATAGGATCCGCCGCGAACCAAAGAATAACTGCTATAGTGATGGTCGCTATATAAGCCACCTTAATAAGCTTCTTAACATAATACTTGGCCTGTACCTCGTCGCCTGCTCCTATCGACTGACCGACTGTCGTCAAAAGTGCCATACCCATAGCAGTATTAATAATATTATTAATATTCGCTATATTTTCACACACTGAATTAGCTGCTATTACCATAGTGCCAAGTGAAGCCGTCATGCTCGAAACCAATAGCTTTCCTATCTGGAACAAGCTGTTTTCAACTCCTTGCGGAACTGCCACGAAAAATATCTTTTTAACCAAAGCAGTTTCAAATCTCCATTTTCCATGAATGGCCAGCTCGGGATTCTTCTGCATTAAAGCAATAATCACAAAGGCACACATCATTCTACTAGCTAATGTAGAATAAGCAGCACCAGCTACCCCCATTTTAAGCCCGATAATCAAAAGTGCATTTCCACCGATATTCATAAGATTCGACAAAAGTGAAACCTTCATCGAAATCTTTGAATTTCCAACCGCTCTAAACATAGATGCGCCAGAATTATACAGAGCCATGAACGGATACGAAAAAGCCAGAATCATGAAATAAATCTGCGCATTATTTCTGACACTCATCTCAAGTCCTGGGTATAAAAGATCTATAAGCTGACTTGAAAATAGAGTCATTATCAAAGTAAATGCTGTGGCCATAGAGGTGACCACCATAAACAGCTGCTTAGCAGCTGCACTAACTCTGTTTTTATCCCCATGTCCCATGAGCTGAGCCACGACCACAGAACCACCTGCCGCTGTAGCTGACAACAGGCTAGTCATAAGAAGACTCACTCTATCCACCAAGGCCACACCGGATACAGAAGCTTCACCACACGAAGCAACCATTATCGTATCAGCCATTCCAATGGTAACGCTAAGAAGCTGCTCTATAACCATCGGAATCACAAGCTTTATCAATTTATCTCTAGAGAAAATTAATCTACTCTCGTCCATACTAATAGCCTCTATTTCTCATAATACTAAAAAGATGAGAGTTAGCATTACACTAACCCTCATTAAATAAAACTATTTTGCGTAGTCAACTACACGTGATTCTCTAATCACATTGACCTTAATCTGGCCTGGATATTCAAGCTGACTTTCAATCTGCTTACTAATATCTCTAGCCATAAGTACCATGTCAGCATCGCTAACCTGGTCTGGAACAACCATAACACGAATCTCGCGACCGGCCTGGATGGCAAAGGATTTCTCAACGCCCTTAGTATTATCGGCGATTTCCTCTAATTCTCTTAATCTGTTTGAATATGTTTCTAGTGCTTCTCTACGAGCACCTGGTCTAGCTGCTGAAATAGCATCTGCAGCCTGTACTATGCATGCGATAAGGCTCTCTGGCTCTACATCTCCGTGATGTGCCTCCACTGCATTAATAACTGTTGCACTTTCCTTGTACTTACGACAAAGGTCTGCACCAAGTCGTACATGTGTACCTTCCTGCTCACGGTCTACTGCCTTACCAATATCATGGAGTAAACCTGCTCTCTTAGCCACACGAATATCAAGACCAAGCTCTGCAGCAAGAAGCCCTGATAAATGAGCAACCTCTACAGAATGTCTTAATACATTTTGACCATACGAAGTACGGTACTTCATGCGTCCAAGTAGCTTTAAAAGCTCTGGATGTATTCCCTGAACACCTACCTCAAGGGCAGCTGCATCGGCTTCTTCTTTAATAATCTGCTCTACTTCCTTGCGTGCCTTTTCAACAGTCTCCTCAATACGAGCTGGATGAATTCGGCCATCTACAATAAGCTTTTCTAGAGCAACACGAGCTATCTCTCTTCTAACTGGATCGAAGCCCGATAAGATTACTGCTTCTGGAGTATCATCGATAATAAGTTCAACACCTGTCATCTGCTCGATAGTACGGATATTTCTACCTTCTCTACCGATGATTCGTCCCTTCATTTCATCATTTGGCAGATTAACCACTGAGATAGTAGCCTCAGATACGTGGTCAGCTGCACACTTTTGAATCGCAGATACTACGATTTCTTTAGCCTTTTTATCGGCTTCATCCTTAGCCTGAGCTATGGATTCCTGAACCAGCTTAGCTGCGTCCAGTTTAACATCATCTTCAACAGATTTTAAGAGCTGTTCCTTTGCTTGATCTTTAGTCAGTCCGGAGATACGCTCGAGCTCCTGTATCCTCTGTGCATTAAGCTTGGATACTTCTTCTTGCTGCTTCTTAATAGCCGCTTCCTGCTGTGCTATCTGGTTTTCTCTCTTTTCAGCTGCATCAAGCTTTTTATCCAAGGTATCTTCCTTCTGTGCCAGCTTATGCTCAGTACGACTAATCTCAGCACGTCTGTCACGAATCTCCTTTTCAAGATCATTCTTCTGCTTGATGGACTCTTCCTTGGCTTCCAAAAGAGCTTCTCTCTTTTTAGACTCAGCAGTCTTAACTGCTTCGTCAATTATCTCTCTGGCCTTCTGATCAGCATTACCAATCTTTTTATCAGCCACATTCTTATGATAATTATTAGAGAGGACCAGTGTTACAAGTGCAGATACAACGGCAGCAACAATTCCTACTACTGCGTAAATCACTCTAGCACCTCCATATTAACAAAGAAAGCGCTCGATCGAGAACACCGAGCGCTCTACAAACTCTTAAAAATTTTACTTCTTTTGTTACAAAATGTCAAGAAACGATTTAATTTTTAGCTATTTTCAACAAAATTAGACTAAAATCCAGCAGCATGCCTAAAATGTTCTAGCGCTTCACCTACCACTGAAATACTGTAGCCTCTGCCGCATAGGTATCTGTAATGCTTCGCGTATTCCTTAGGATTATCAGCTAGGTTTATATGTCTTCTCTCCAGAAGCGATATGGCTGACATAAGTTCCTTATCTAAATCCAGCTCCTCGTCAATAGCCTCATAAATATCTGACTCACTTAGGCCTCGTCTTTTAAGCTCCAGTTTCATCTTGGAAGAGCCCTGATTTCCTTTGTGACTTCTCACATAGGCACGAGCATATCTCGTATCATCTACATATCCATACTCCATAAGCCACTGTGCCACTGCTTCACATACCTCACTTGTATAGCCACCAGCTAGCAGCTTTTCTTTTATCTGATGTGATGAATAATCTCTAGCCCCAAGAAGGTAACATGCTCTATTCTTAGCACGCTCTATACTCTCCATGCCCAGGCTTTCTGGCTCACGCTTTCTAGATTTATACGCACTATTCGATTTAGAATAAGTCTTCGTCTTCATCATCCTGTGTATTCTGTGCCTGTGCAATAGCATCGTCACTAGGCTTAAGAGCTTCGCGTACCTTGGCATCTATCTCGTTAGCTATGTCCTTATGCTCCTTCAGGAAATTCTTCGTATTCTCACGTCCCTGACCTATTCTGTCTCCGCCATACGAGAACCATGCACCTGACTTGTCTACAATACCAAGATCAGCTGCCACATCAAGAAGGTCACCCTCCTTGGAAATTCCCTCGCCAAACATGATATCAAATTCAGCCTCTCTGAAAGGAGGCGCAATCTTATTCTTAACAACCTTAACCCTGGTTCTATTACCTACTACCTCACCAGCTACCTTAAGTGATTCAACACGACGTACATCGAGTCTAACTGAAGCATAGAACTTAAGCGCACGTCCACCCGTGGTGGTCTCTGGGTTACCAAACATAACGCCCACTTTTTCTCGAAGCTGGTTAATAAAAATAACTACACAGTTAGTCTTACTAACTACACTGGTAAGCTTTCTCATAGCCTGAGACATAAGTCTAGCCTGAAGACCTACATGAGAGTCACCCATATCGCCATCGATCTCCGCACGTGGTACAAGTGCTGCTACAGAATCCACTACCACAATATCCACTGCACCTGAGCGAATCATAGTCTCAGTAATCTCAAGTGCCTGTTCTCCGCAATCTGGCTGAGAAATGTAAAGTGAATCAATATCTACACCTATAGCCTTAGCATACTTAGGATCAAGTGCATGCTCTGCATCGATAAACGCAGCCACACCGCCCGCAGCCTGAACTGAAGCCACTGCATGTAAAGCCAGGGTAGTCTTACCTGATGACTCAGGTCCATATATTTCTATAATACGTCCCTTAGGATATCCGCCCTGTCCAAGTGCCATATCAAGGCTGACAGATCCCGATGGCACACACTCCACCACCATCTGTGCTGAATCTCCCATACGCATAACAGTACCTTTTCCATACTGCTTATCTATCTGTGCTATAGCTGCATCTAACGCTCTAAGCTTTTCTTCTGATATCATAAATACCTCCAAACATTTCGATAATTAAGTTCGTAAAATAAACATCTGTTCGTTTCGATGGATATAATATATCATTCGAACAAATATTTGTCAATACACAAAATGGGGATTTTATAGAATTTTCTGAAACATATGCTTGAATCAGTATATTCCATGAACTCTAATACTGTCAACAGGTTTTAACACTTAACACCTAATAGCCAAAGTGTTCCAGGATTTCTTCAGCTACTACCTCATGACCATTTCTATTTATATGATTAAGGCTGGCCGTGTACTCTGTTCTAGTATGTCCATTTTTCAGCAAAGTCTCGAATCTGCCATGCGCATCAGCCAATGCCACCCCATACTTCTTCGCAAGTTTTCTAATAATGTCACTCATATCATCATCAGAAAGCTTCCTCTTTGCCTCATCATAATAAACAAGACCACAATCAATAGCTGGCGTAATCAAGATTACCTTTACATTTGACGCCTTTGCTGCCTTTATCATGCTTTCCCATGAAGCTATCATATCTTCCTTTGAAACGAACATATCATTTCGTCCATAGTCTATAGTTACCACATCAGGCTTTAGCGAAAGCACATCCTCTCTAAATCTCTTTGCGCCAGACACACTGTTTTCTCCACCTATAGCTGTGGTGACTACCGAGCACACCGCATGAGGAAATCTGTCTGCTAGCTTTCCAAGCAATAGCTGTGGGTAAGCATCCATCGGACGCACCACGTTTTCTGCCATATATCCGCAAGGAATACTGTGTCCATGACACACTACAGTTATTCGCCTGTTATCAGGCCAAATCTTCTTCAGTTCTAGGTTTATCTCTTCCAAATACATATTGTTCCTTCCTTCACTATATTATTGTAGCATGGTACTCCAAACATTACAGCGAACTCAACATTTCCCAAAATCTCGCTGTATTCCTAATAAAATAGTATTCTAAACTCCACCTAATATGATAGAATTATCACATCAAATGTTCAAGAGGAAACCATGTCAAAGAAAATACTAGTTGTGAGTGACACTCACGGTCGAAATGAGAACCTGAAATATGTTTTAAATAAAGAAAAGCCCGACATCGTCTATCATCTAGGCGACAGCGAGCTTACTTATCAGGAGCTATCTGAAATAATCCGCGTTCCTTTCGAGGTGGTGCGAGGAAATTGCGACTATGCTTATGAGCTTCCTATGCAGCTGGTGCTTCCACTCGGAAAGCATCGTCTGTTTCTTTGTCATGGTCACAGGCACGCAGTCCGTGTGGACCTATCTACCCTTCGCGAAGCAGCCAAGCAAAACGACTGCGACATCGCTCTATACGGTCATAACCACATACCTGATATCGACTATAACTGTGGCATAATTTGCGCCTCACCAGGCTCTATCTCTGAGCCTCGCCAGCGCATCAGACGCCTTCACACCTACCTAATTCTCACAGTAGATGATGACGGTGAAATCAAACTAGACATGAAAGCCGTAGAAGAAATCTCCTAAAAAATAGTAATACGTCTCCTCTTTATAATACCAGCAAAAAAGACGTAGCCCTAGCCTAAACTCACCAAATCACTACGTCTCACATCTCCATTACCAGCAAAATAGACGTAGCCCCAGCCTAATCTCACTAAATCACTACGTCTCACACCTCCATTACCAACAAAATAGACGTAGCCCCAGGCTTATCTCGCCGAAAAACTACGTCTCATCACGCTAATATTACCCAAGGAGACGTAGTCCAACGCCTACCAGCCCCCTTAAATCACACGAAACCTTAATTTTTCGCGAAATCTGCCAGCTTAAGGTTAGGGTTACGCTCCTCGACCATGCCGACTGACCAGCTGTTAACGAAAAGAAGCAGCGGTCTGTCCTTAAGGTCCTTGATTTTCTTCATATCCGAGGTGCCCTGAATAGAATTTAAATCATAATCTGTATTCTCAATCCATCGAATGTATTCGTATGGAAGATTCTCTAAAGCTATCTCCACATTATACTCATTGTTAAGTCTGTGCTTTAAAACATCGAACTGCAGCACACCTACCACTCCCACGATGATCTCTTCCATTCCAGTATTGTACTCCTGGAAAATCTGGATAGCACCCTCCTGAGCGATCTGCGAAATGCCCTTCATGAACTGCTTGCGCTTCATGGTGTCGAGCTGCCTTACGCGCGCGAAATGCTCTGGAGCAAATGTAGGAATACCCTCGTAAGTGAATGGCGTCTTAGCAGAGGTAAATGTATCTCCGATAGAATATAGACCTGGATCGAATACACCGATGATATCGCCAGCGTACGCCTCATCCACTATCTTTCTGTCGTCTGCCATCATCTGCTGAGGCGCCGAAAGCTTTGCCTTCTTATTTCCCTGAACATGCAGATAATCCTTGGTCGCATCGAATTTTCCTGAGCAAATGCGAAGGAAGGCCACACGGTCGCGATGTGCCTTATTCATGTTTGCCTGAATCTTAAATACAAAGGCAGAGAAATCCTCGTCAAATGGACTTACCTCTCCCTTAGATGAATTTCTAGGAAGCGGTGCATAGGTCATCTTCAGGAAGTGCTGAAGGAAGGTCTCCACACCGAAGTTAGTAAGTGCCGAGCCGAAGAATACTGGTGAGAGCTTACCCTGTGTAACCATCTCTTGGTCGAACTCAGCTCCAGCCCCATCCAAAAGTTCCAGCTCACCGTCGAGCTTTTCTAAAGCAGCATCGCCTATCAATGCTCGAAGCTCTGGATCATCTATTGACATAACCTGCTCAGTACCCTCTTTTGTGCCCTTTAATGTGTCAGAGAAGAGTCTAACTGTTCTGTCAGCTCTGTCGTACACTCCCTTGAAGCCTTTGCCGCTGCCGATAGGCCAGTTCATAGGACAGGTGGCAATTCCCAGCTCATTTTCAATGTCATCCAAAAGCTCAAAGGTGTCATTCGCATCTCTATCCATCTTATTTATAAAGGTGAAGATAGGTATATGTCTCATGACGCAGACCTTGAAAAGCTTTCTGGTCTGTGCCTCTACACCCTTAGAAGCGTCTATAACCATGACCGCAGAGTCTGCAGCCATAAGTGTTCTATAGGTATCCTCCGAGAAGTCCTGGTGTCCAGGGGTGTCGAGGATATTTATACAGTAGTTATCATATTCAAACTGAAGCACTGAAGAAGTGACTGAGATACCTCTTTCCTTCTCTATGTCCATCCAGTCTGAAACAGCATGTCTCGCTGTCGCCTTACCCTTTACGGAGCCCGCAAGATTTATAGCTCCTCCGTATAAAAGCAGCTTTTCTGTAAGTGTGGTTTTACCTGCATCAGGGTGCGAAATAATGGCAAACGTGCGTCTGCGCTCGATCTGTTCTTTTGTAGTCATACTATCTCCATATTTACGGAATCGGGGCTGTCTTTTAGGCACAGCCCCTCTTCCTAATTTGTATCCATTATACTAAATCATCGCTTCGCCGACAGTTTGCTCCAGGCCTAGGTATTTTAGGCAGGTGGCAGATATATCAGCAAATGTCTCCCTCACGCCAAAGTTTGCGCCAGCAGGAACATTTTTTCCATACATTAAAAGCGGTATATATTCGCGACTATGGTCTGTGGACGCCGTGGTCGGGTCACATCCATGGTCAGCCGTAATCATTAATATATCATCATCTCGAAGCTTTTCTATGAAACGAGGAATCTGCTTATCAAAATATGTCAAGGCTTTCGCATAGCCATCCTTGTCATTCCTGTGGCCATAGAGCATATCGTAGTCCACCAGATTCGTAAAGCAAAGCCCCTCAAAGTCCTCGTCCATATACGTCAAAGTTTTTTCTATACCATCAGCATTGCCTTCGGTTCTGACGTACTTCGTGATTCCACGCTCTGCGAATATGTCTATAATCTTTCCCACAGAAAGCACCGAAAAACCTGCAGAAGAAATCACATCTAACATGGTAGTACCCGTAGGCTCCAGTGAAAAGTCGTGACGTCTGACAGTCCTTTCAAATGCACCCGGCTTTCCTATAAATGGACGGGCTATAACTCTGCCCACGCCATGCTCTCCCACTAAGATTTCGCGGGCGATCCTGCAGTACTCATAGAGCTGTTCCACAGGCACGATGTCCTCGTGGGCCGCCACCTGAAATACCGAATCAGCAGAGGTATATACTATCAAATCTCCTGTTTCCATGTGCAAAGCACCATAGTCATCTATGACCTTTGTGCCAGAGTACGGCTTATTGCAAAGAACCTTTCTGCCTGTTCTTTTCGTAAACTCATTAAGAATCTCATCCGGAAAACCATTAGGATACGTAGGCATAGGGGTTTTACTGATAACACCAGCTATCTCCCAATGACCAGTCGTGGTATCCTTTCCCTTCGAAGCTTCTGCCAGCTTACAGAATGCTCCTGTAGGTGAAGAAACCGCTAAGCCCATTCCTATTCCATCTGGGTTAAAGTAGCCCATCCTTCTCATGTTTTCCATATTGAAATACGGGCTATCACTTACATGCAGCAAGGTATGGCTGCCCACATCTCCATAATCTGCAGCATCTGGCAGCTCACCACAGCCCACCGAATCCAGAACTATCAAAAAAATTCTCTTACTCATAAAAATTCCTCGATAAACGAAAGTGAGAGCTTCACCATGCAGGCAAAGCTCCCATTCTTATAAGCCTTATAATTTAGAACTAGTACTTACGCTTTCTAGCAGCCTCAGACTTCTTCTTACGCTTAACTGATGGCTTCTCGTAGTGCTCGCGCTTACGAATTTCCTGCTGAATACCAGCCTTAGCACAGTTTCTCTTAAAGCGACGTAATGCGCTATCAAGTGACTCATTCTCTTTTACTATTACGCTTGACATCTCTTTATCCCTCCCTTCAATCTTGGGATTTGTGCTCACACACATCGAATATAGTATAACAATCAGTCCCTCTCGTCAAGGATTTTTTCATCAAAGACGTAAAATTCTCCTAAAACGTATCTAAAACCTTTGTAACTCTTACGACAAATTCATCTATATCCGCCTCTGTGATTACAAGAGGTGGTAAAAGACGAAGCACATCAGCACCTGCTGAGAGCATAACCACGCCCTCTTTAAGTCCAGCGGCTACCACCTGTCCTACAGGAATAGTGAGAACCAGCCCCTGCATGAGACCTTTGCCGCGACGACCTGTGATAAAGTCATACTTAGCTGCCAGCTTATCCAGCGCAGCCTCGAAATATGGAGTTATTTCCTGAACATGCTTTACGAGCTGACGACTCTCAAATATATCAAGCATAGCGCTTACAGCTGCTGTGCAAAGTGGATTTCCACCGTAGGTAGTGCCGTGATCACCAGGCACTAAAGAAGCAGCTGCCACCTTATCAGATACACAGAATGCTCCGATAGGAAGTCCGCCGCCCACAGCCTTAGCTGTGGTAAGAACATCAGGGGTGATACCATAATCCATGAACGCATACATGTGTCCAGTGCGACCCATGCCGCACTGAATCTCATCTACTATCATGATGATATCCTTCTCGTCGCAAAGCTTTCTGATTCCCTGCATGAATTCCTTCGTAGCTGGGAAAAGACCACCCTCGCCCTGAACAGTCTCAAGAATAATAGCGCAGGTCTTATCATTCACAAGAGCCTTTACAGACTCAAGATTATTAAACTCAGCAAATTTCGCACCATCCATAAGTGGGTAGAAAGGCTCACGGTAATGCTCTGTTCCAGTGACTGAAAGCGCACCTACAGTACGTCCGTGGAAGGAATGTCCCATGGCGATTACTTCATACTGGTTCGCACCGCGCTTTGTGTATGCATACTTCTTAGCAGTCTTCAGCGCGCCCTCTATAGCCTCAGCCCCTGAGTTTGTGAAGAAAACCTTAGGCATGCCTGAAGCCTTCGCGAGCTTAGAAGCTGCATCAGCCATAGGCTTATGATAATAAAGGTTCGAAACATGGATGAGCTTATGAAGCTGCTCCTCCACTCTTCCTATAAACTCGCTGTCCTGGTGACCGATAGCCATAACACCGATACCTGAAGCCATGTCGAGGTAATCCTTTCCATCCTCATCATAGAGGTACATACCCTTCTCATGGTCAAATGCAACATCGAATCTATTGTATACGCGAAGCAGATTCTCTTCGCAAATTTCTTTAGTATTACTCATTGTAATATTTGCTCTCTTTCTCTGAAAGGATAGCGGTTCCGATACCCTTGTTTGTGAAGAACTCCAGTAACAGACAGTGTGCGATACGACCATCCAAAATATGAACACGTGATACGCCCTGCTCGATAGCATCTATGCAGTTTCCAAGCTTAGGAAGCATTCCGCCACCCACGATACCATTTGTCATAAGCTCTCTGGCCTCCGGAATGGTAAGCTCTGAAATGAGAGTACTTGGGTCATCCTTATCACGACATACACCTGGAATATCTGAAAGGAATGCCAGCTTATTAGCTCCTACAGCCTTTGCGATAGCGCATGCTGCATCATCTGCATTTATATTATAGGTCTGGAACTCATCATCTAAACCTACTGGGCAAACGATAGGTAGGAAATCCTTCTCCAAAAGGTCTAAAAGAACCTTTCCATTTACATCAGTTACCTCACCTACGAAGCCTATATCCTCGCCATTTGAGTACTTCTTCTTTACAGTAAGAAGCTTTCCATCTTTACCGGAAATACCGATAGCGTTTACTCCAAGAGCCTGAACCTTAGCTACTAAGGACTTGTTTACTCGATTTAAAACCATCTCAGCGATTTCCATGGTCTCCTCGTCAGTCACACGAAGTCCGTTTACGAACTTTGGCTCCTTGCCCGACTTCTCGATCCACTTTGAAATCTCCTTGCCACCGCCATGCACGATGATAGGCTTAAAGCCAACGAGCTTCAGCAAGGTAACATCCTGAATAACAGATGCCTTAAGCTCCTCGTCCAGCATAGCCGATCCGCCGTACTTAACTACAATGATGTGACGATTAAATCTCTGTATATATGGAAGCGCCTCTACCAGAGTGGCAGCCTTGTCCATTATTTCTTCCATTCCCTCGTATGCCATGTCCACACTCCTTAATTTACAAATAAAAAGCGATAATGATACATAATACCACTATCGCCTGAAAAAATCTACATTTTATACAAATATCACACTATCTAAAATGTGCGTTATACCTTATTACACAAACTGCAGTTTCTTTTTTACACATGGATTTTTCCTCGGATTCAATTCCTTAATATTGTATTCTTCTCTCATAATATCACCAGTTCTCATTAATCTCGGTATACTGTTTCGACATGTGCACTTTGGCATTACTTGAGTTAGAGCATAAAGCAGCCTGGACATTAGGTTACTTCCCCTTTCACCCTCTCGCTCCTACTCAGCTCTCCTCCCGATAAATCGTATAATCCCTCTCGAACAGCTCCTCTATAAGCTCCTTCTTAAGCTCATCCTCTGGAATCTTTTCCATCAGATAATCCCAGATGAAGCGTTTCGATTTGCCAGGATATTTATGAAGCCCATGTCTCAGCTGAATATTTAGAAGCTCATTTCGCCATAGAATCGAAAGCTGATTTCTAAACTTCACCGCCTTCTCCCTTTTAGGATTCGGCTGAGCCGCCCTGTAGAGATAGAAATCTACCTTTCCATCCACCTCTTCTATCGTGATGATTCCCCAGTACTCTGGCACATGCTCCTTTATATGATGTGCATGTGATGCACCCACTGCCACAAAGTTATAGTCAAATATTCTATTATAATTCTTAACCTGCTTTTCAAGCCTTACGTAGGTGTCAGCATCTGACTTTATCTCCACTCCCACAAGGAAGTTCTCGGTAATAATCATGGCATCAGCTCGACTCTTAAAAATCTGCTTCTCCTCGATGACCCTGATTTTTCCAAACATTTCCTCGAAATACTCAAAAAGCGGTTCTCGAATGTCCTTATCGTATAACATACTTAAATAAAATAAGGGATCTATCTCAGATCCCTCTTTCCCTTTTAAATCTCTGCCGGGCAACCTTTTCAGGCTTTTCCCTAATATCCGTTGCCTCCAGCCCTCTAAACCTCACACAAAAGGCAACCTAAACAGGCACTCCCTAACCAAAACGTTGCCTCCAAGCCCATAACAGCCTCACATAAGGCAACCTAAACAGGCATTCCCTAACAAAACGTTGCCTCCAGCCCAATAAACCTCACATAAAAGGCAACCTAAACAGGCATTCCCTAGCAAAACGTTGCCTCCAAGCCCATAACAGCCTCACACCAGGCAACCCTAACCCCTAGCTTCTGTAATCTGCGTTTATCTTTACGTAGTCTAAAGTCAAATCGCAGCCCCAGGCGGTCGCTGTCGCATCACCCTGGTGCATGGTACATACTGCTGTGATCTCATCGGCTGAAAGAATCTCAGTAGCCTTTGCCTCGTCGAAGTCTACTGTCACACCAGCCTTTGCGATCTGAATCTCGCCTGCTTTAGATATAAACTTAAGGTCCACTGCCTCTGGATCGAAGTCCACTCCACAGTAGCCTAAAGCACAGATGATTCGGCCCCAGTTGGCATCGTGCCCATAGATAGCAGCCTTTACAAGTGAAGACTCCACTACAGACTTAGCCAGTATCTTAGCTTCCTTAACATTCTTAGCCTGCTCTACCACTACCTCAAAGAGTGCGGTAGCACCCTCGCCATCGCCTGCCATCTTCTTGCAAAGCTCGCGGTTTACATACATAAGTGCCTCAAAGAAGGTCTTATATGCATCAGAATTTTCATCTGTAATCTTCTTGTTTCCTGCCATGCCGTTTGCTAGCACCACGCAGGTATCATTCGTAGACTCATCTCCATCTACTGATATCATGTTATAGGTGTCGCCCACGATAGAGACAAGTGCTTTCTGAAGAAGCGACTGCTCGATATCGCAGTCAGTCATGTTATAGCAAAGCATGGTGCACATATGTGGGTGAATCATGCCAGCGCCCTTAGTCATGGCACCGATGGTGACTGTCACACCGTCGATATCTATCTCAACTGCCATCTCCTTCGGTCTGGTGTCGGTAGTCATGATAGCCTTCTCTGCATTATGTGCAGCCTCCCTGGAGTCAGAAAGCTTAGTAGCCAGCGCATCCACGCCCGCGTTCAGCTTATCTATATTGAGCTGCATTCCGATTACGCCGGTAGAGCTTACGAGTACATTTTCTGCCTTGATTCCAAGCACCTTAGCAGTATGCTCTGCAGTCTGGCGACAAATGTCTAAGCCGTCCTTACCTGTGCAAGCATTTGCAATGCCTGAGTTTACTACTACAGCCTGCGCCTGCCCCTGCTCATTTAATATGGTTCTGTCCCAGATAACAGGGGCAGCCTTTGCCACATTAGAGGTAAAGGTTCCGGCAAATGTAGCCACCTTCTCTGAATAAATCATAGCCATATCTTCACGGCCCTGATACTTTATACCTGCTGCAGTGCTGGCAGCCTTAAATCCCTTTGGAGCTGTTACTCCACCATCGATAATCTTCATCAGCTATTAAACCTCACGATATTTTCTGTGTTTAATATAAAATCGTAATTGTTCAAATCCTCACGCTGAGTCCAGCCCTCTGCATGCCAGAAGCCGTTTCCCAGCTCATTTCCCTTGAAGGCTACCAAAGAAACCTTGGCTATTCCCTCTGCCTGAAGTCTCTTCATACCCTCTACCGCCATGGCCTTTCCTATGCCTATTTTTCGGCAGTCCTCACGAACACACACATGATAAAAGCATCCATGTCTGCCATCGTGACCTACTAAGATAGAGCCTACTATCTGTCCATCCATCTCTGCCACCACAGAAAGCTCTGGATTCCTATCCAAGAATTTGGACACACCAGCCTCTGAGTCATCCAAGGATCTCATGGCAAAGCCGTGAATGGTAGTCCACAGCGAATATACAGCGGAATAGTCCGCCTTTGTCATCGTTCTTACTGAATAATTCATTAGTCGCACTTTTTAAGAAGATTTTCCCAACGTCTGTCTACCTCTGCCTGGAACTGGGCGATGAGTCCCTCGTTCTCCGGCTTGAAAAGATGCTTAAATCTGCCCTGAAGCTTTAAGAATTCCTCGATAGGAAGCTTATTCTTAGGAGCATAAGAAAGAATCCACTTGCCCTCTATTACCTCAAACATTGGCCAATAGCAGGTCTCCACTGCCATCTTGCAAACATTTGCGATATCGGCCTGATCATATCTCCAGCCTCTTGGACATGGAGCCATGATATTAAGAAAAGCCGGACCCTTTGTATAGATAGCGCGCTCAGACTTTTCATATAAATCCTTCATGTTTCCGATGAAGGTAGTCTGACCTACGTATGGAATGCCATGTGCCACCATGATCTCAGCCAGCTCTTTTCTGTACTGTGGCTTACCAGCGCTGCATTTGCCGGTAGGGGTGGTAGTGGTGTCAGCATACATAGGAGTAGCTGATGAACGCTGAATACCGGTGTTCATGTAAGCACCGTTATCATAGCAGACATATACCATGTCATGTCCGCGCTCCATAGCACCTGAAAGCGACTGAAGACCGATATCATAGGTACCGCCGTCACCGCCAAAGGTGATGAACTTATAATCCTCTGTAATCTTTCCGCGCTTCTTCAAAGCATTGAAAGCTGTCTCCACACCAGACATGGTAGCTCCGGCATTTTCAAATGCTGCGTGAATATAGCTGTCCTCATAGGCAGTGTATGGATATGTGAAGCTGGAAACCTCCAGGCAGCCTGTGGCATTTCCCACTACAGCCTTGTCTCCAGGATGAAGTGCCTTGAGCACGTTTCTAACTGCGATAGTTCCGCCGCAGCCGGCGCACATTCTGTGTCCGCCTACCAGTCGCTCTTCTCTGGACTGTATCTCTTTATAATTAAACTGTGCCATGGCATGCCTCCTTCTCGGCGAAGCCACCCAACGACTTCGTCATTGGGTAATCCTCCCTCAATCCAATGTAACGATACTCAGGCATATCATCTGGTCTGCCTTCCTTTGCGAGCTTCTCAAGTCCTGCATAAATATCCTTTACGTCAGACACTGTGAGATCTCTACCGTTAAGACCGTACATAATCTTATCTATCTCAGCGCTGCACTTATGGGTGTACATAGCAGCACTAAACTCTGAGGCAAGAGGACCGCCACAGGCTGAGTAGCTCTCTGCTCTGTCCATAAGCGCTACAGCCTTTGCATTCTTTAAAGCTGCTGCGAACACCTTTGCTGGGAAAGGTCTGAATACTCTGACCTTAAGAAGTCCAGCCTTTACGCCACTAGCACGAAGCTCATCTATCGCATCCTTACAGGTTCCTGCTGCAGAACCGATGCAGACGATCACATACTCAGCACCCTCTAACTCGTAGCCCTCGTAGAAGCCATACTTTCTTCCGGTAGCCTTCTCGAACTTCTCAGCCACCTCCATGATAACCTCTGCTGCATTTTCCATGGCAGCTGCCTGTGCCTTCTTCGCCTCCATGCCATACTGGGTAACAGCGTAAGGACCTACGGCCATAGGCTCCTTTGCATTTAAAAGGAAGTGTGCTGGCTTATATTCTCCGACAAAGTTCTTCACCATCTCATCGTCTTCGACTATGATATTCTCCACAGCATGCGAAGTGATGAAACCATCCTGGCAGATCATGAGTGGAAGCTGAACCCTTGGATCCTCTCCGATAGGATAAGCCTGGATGAAATTATCATAGGCCTCCTGATTATTCTCAGCATATATCTGAATCCAGCCTGCATCTCTGGCACCCATGGAATCTGAATGCTCACAGTTAATATTAAGTGGTCCAGACATCGCTCTGTTTACACATGCAAGTACAAGTGGAAGTCTGTCAGATGCAGCCACATAGAGCATCTCCCACATAAGCGCAAGACCTGCTGAAGATGTAGCTGTACAGGTTCTGGCACCAGCAGCCTCAGCGCCGATGGCAGCTGACATGGCTGAGTGCTCTGACTCTACAGGGATGAACTCTGTATCGCACTGTCCATTTGCGATGTAATTACTCATAAACTGAGGAAGCTCAGTAGATGGAGTGATAGGGAAAGCTGGCATTACATCTGGATTTATCTGCTTCATAGCTAGAGCTATTGCTTCATTTCCGCTCAAACGGTCTCTTTTAGCCATTATCTTCCCTCCTTCATATTTATAGCCTTGAAAGGACAGATATTGGCACAAATGCCGCAGCCCTTACAGTGAAAATAATCGAAATCTGATCTCTTGCCTTCCTTTACAGGAATAGATGAATCTGGGCAATATGGAACACAAAGCAGGCACTGCTTACAAATAGTGCTGTCCCATACAGGCGTATTCGTACGCCACTCACCGGTGTTAAACTCAGTAGCGGTGGCCTTTTCATATATAGCAAGTCCTGGTGTCAAATCCTGCCAAGGAGTTTTTTCATTTATATTCATTATTTAACCTCCTTCATAGCCATGGAAAGGGCCTTCATATTTCCCTCTAAGACCTCTGGCTTCTTCGCAAACTTATGACTTAAAGACTCTTCCATCTCCTTAAGGAAAACTTCCTCTGACATAACTCCTGATATCTTAACCATAGCAGCTAACATCGGAGTGTTCGGGAAATACTTTCCAAGAGTCTGCATGCAGACCTCTCTTGCATTTATAACATACACATTTCCCTCGTAGCCATGAAGCTGTGGCATTATCTCTTCCTTAGACTTCTCTGTATTTATAAGGATGCCGCCCTCCTTTGAGAGTCCAGCGGTCACATCTACAGCATGAAGCAAGGTGTCATCTACTACAGCCACGAAATCCGGCTCATATATATTAGAATGAACTCGTATGACTTTGTCGCTAATTCGGTTATATGCAGTAATAGGTGCACCCATTCTCTCTGGGCCATACTCTGGAAAGCCCTGCACATTCTTACCAACCTTAAAGGCTACATCTGCCAAAAGCAGTGCTGCAGTCTTTGCGCCCTGGCCGCCTCGGCCATGCCATCTGATTTCTGTCAGTCCGTTCATTTTTAATTGCCTACCTTCTTATTATAAATATCCTAGTAGCCCTATGTTACAATGCTACAAACTAGTAATATACTATATTCTACGCAATTTTGCAAGTAATGTGAGTTTCTATTTCATGCTTTTCTCTCCCCCCGCTCTTTCTCTCGCCCTGACTCGTGGTCTTAATATGAAAACTTGTGCCACAAGACCAAAATTTCGACTTTTTTGGTCTTACTAGTAGCAAATTTCAAATTAAGACCAATTTTAAAGTCCAAAACGCGAAAAAGTCTAAAAAACGCCTTATTTTTGGTCTTGAAATGAAACTTTTGAAATTAAGACCACGGATCAGGGCTTTTCGCTCCCCTGATGCACGCCACGAGTCAGGACTTTGAGACAAAAAAACACCTGGGAAAGTTTCCCAGGTGCAAATAATTATTCAACTTCAGATAGAATCGCATCTATCACATTTCTAAGCTTCTTCGTAACCTCTATGGTGCCGGAATCTCTTCTCTGGTAAGAAAGAAGGATAGCCACCTTAGACTTAGGCAGAACTGCCATGTAAGCCCCTAGCCAGCCGTCCCAGCCGTACTCTCCGTCCTCCATAGCAAATGTACCAGCCCCAGGCTCCATACAGCTTCGCATCAAAGAGCCATAGCTGTAGCCCTGAAGATGTGACCAACCGCGCCAAAAGCTTTCAAGCTGCCAAGGTGTGAGTCTGCCGGAGCGCATTCTTCTAACCGCAGCCTTTGAGAGGATTCGAACCCCATTCATCTCACCCTCATTTATAAGCATATTACAAAAAGCAGCATAGTCATCTATCGTAGAAACCAGACCTGCTCCGCCTGATTCGAACTTAGGTGGGCAGTCCATACGATAGTTTATTCCGAGGTTGTTCGTGTAGAAAAACTTTAGACCATCCGGAGTGTCCTCATACACGCTGGCGAGTCTGTCCTGCTTATCAGCTGGCACCCAAAATGCTGTGTCCTTCATACCAAGAGGCTTAAAGATTTCATCCTCTAAAAACTGTCCAAAGGACTTTCCTGACACTACTTCTACTATAGCGCCCAGGACATCAGCTGATGTTCCATATCTAAAGGCATCACCTGGATGAAATTCAAGTCCTGCCTCGCCGAATCTGTTCGCTACATCTATGGTGGTAAGTGTCTGGGTAGCGCCCTTTTCAAAGCCTGCCTCGATCTTTTGATATGTCTTCCAGATTCTCTCGCCAAGGCACTGATTGCTCTCACCGCCATAAGGAAGACCTGAAGTCATAGACATAAGATCACCTACGTTAGGGCATCTTCTGGCTGGTACTCTCTTATCTCCTTCCCAGACCATTATATTCTTAAAGCCAGGCAAGAACTCATCCACGCTCTGGCCGAACTCCAGCTCACCCCTGTCTACAAGTATAGTGACAGCCACAGCCGTGATAGGCTTTGACATAGAATAAAGTCTGAAGATAGTATCTCGCTTATACGGCTTCTTCTCCTCTATATTCGCATAGCCCGCCTCTGTATAATATACTTCCTTTCCATCCTTAAGAAGCATAAAATTACATCCCGCCAGCTGATTCTTTTCTAAAGCTGACTTTATTACCTTTTCTATTCTTTCCATAACTCCCGTCCTCTGAATCAAAAATGGCTTACAGCCAGTTAATCTAACTAACCATAAGCCACTATATCACGAATCCTAGTTATACGCAAACGCAAATACAGTAAAGTCCTTTGCACTGTCCTTAAGCTTAAGCTCTACCTTGTGAGCAGCTGCTTCCTTGCCATCTATGATGAGGTCTGCACATGACTGATTCCAGCCACCGTTCTCGAAGGACTCGATGGTCTTCACGAGACCTCCATCCACATACACATCCACGGCACCAGCCTTGTCAGCATTTCCATTCTTCTTGTAGTTTATAAGAAGATGTGCGCAGTTTATTTCCATCTCAAAGTCTGCTCCATCGCTGCCAGCGGTGTGCTTCCAGTTTTCAGGGAAGGTGATATGTCCGCCTCTCATATAGATATGAGACTCGGTGTCTTTATCAGAAAAGCCGCCAGCCTTAATCTTAGCCACCCTCGTATCGGAAGAGGAAATAAGCTTCATTCCCATGAAATCAGCTCCCTTAACCTCCTTTTCAGGGATAGGCGCTATCGCCTCTATAGGCTCAGCTGCTGCTTTAGTCAGCATATTCCACACGCAGTCAGCCATGATTTCATGTCCATAAGATGTAGGATGAAACTCATCTGAGAAGTACTCCTCATCAGTAAGTTTACCTGCTTCAAATGCCTCCTTAGTGCCATCCTTTACTGATACCATAGGAAGTCCATAAAGCTCGCCCATAGGTATGTAGTTGTCCTGCATATTCCACTTTGACTTAAATACAGAATATACTAAGGCTACTGCCGTGTTCTCAGAAGATAACATAGCCTCCTTTATCAGGCTCTCAAACGCGCGGCCATCTGTAGCCTCCTGATAGTCATTTACTGAGAATTCTATGAAAAGTAAATCTATGTCGCCATCTATCTTTTCCACCACATCCCTGTTATAGCGCATCACGCCCAGAGCGGAAGGAGTTCCACCCAGTCCTGCATTTACATAGTTTATCTTAGCCTTTGGAAACTCTGCTGAAAGCTTCGCTGCCACTCTGTCTGCATATGACTCAGTGAGCTTAGCAGCACCGGCACCCTCAGTGATAGAGCCTCCGATAAATGCTACATTTACTGTATCTCCAGCAGCTAACTTAGCCCAAACCTTCTGAAGTCTGCCGTTATTTCCCACAGAAGTAAGGGAATCATCCACCATAGACTCATACCAGTTGCTCTCGGTTCCGCTAAACTGCCAGTCCAAAAGCTGATAGCCTGAGCCTGCAAATGTGAAGTAAAGATCTGTAACTTCCTTAGGTGCAGTCTTTAAATCTATTGTATAAGACTTAAACTCAAACTCGTCAAATATATTCTCATCCGCTAAAAGCTCGCCTACTGGAATGTAGCAAAGCACATCCCCTCTAAAGCTCTTTGAGCGAACCTCTATAGCGCAGTTCTCATCCACCTCAGCAGACTTTCTAAGAGTCACAGTCAGCTTGTCAGCCTCCTTGAACTTAAAATCTACACCCTTTACTCGGAAGTAGTCACCATCATCTATACCTGTAAGAAGCTGCGTACCTGAGCCATACTTCTTAGCCTCCACATTGGCAGGAGCTGTAGTAAGGCCAGCCTGATGTGAGAAGGTAGTAGCATTTATAACCTCATAAGGATTTACATAGCCAGACTGTTCTGCTCCATCATAATTCATCTTTATATGTCCGATGGAACCATCTTCTTTAATATTAACCTTATTTATAAAGGTGGATCTGTAACCCTTCTCCACGCCCATATCACGCTCTAGGGTTCTGGTGTGATAGGTAATGTACCACTGATTTCTAAAGTTAAATACGCAGTGATGGTTATTAGAAGAAATACCAAATGGCTTGTTAGGATTATCAAGAATAACCTCTTTATAGGTGAAAGGTCCAAGAGGGCTGTCTGATTCCATCATAGCTATATCAGCTATTCCAAAGCCATAATTCTTTCTGTTTTCCTCGCCAGTCCAGTTATTACAGTAGGTATAATAATATTTGTTATTAAACTTATGAATTCCTGAATCCTCAAAGAGGTACGGAGCATCGATTTCCACTGGTTCACCCTTGATAGAAATCATATCATCCCCAAGCTCTACGCAGCGTCCAGTATGAGGATGCTCTGCCTGACCCTCTGGCACACCGCCGCCGAAGTAAAGGTATGCTCTGCCATCGTCATCCACAAGAACCGCTGGATCGAAGAGCCAAAGAACATTACCGCAGTTTGGCATATCACGTCTTATAAGACCCTTTCCGATAGGATCCTCAAATGGACCAAGAGGTGAATCACCACGGAGCACGCCGATTCCTCCGCCTCCATCAGCGAAATATAAGAAGAACTGGTCCTTGCCATCTATATTTTTCCAGGCTACAGCAGGTGCCCATGAGTTCTTCGCCCACTTAGCACCTACCGCTGAGTAAGCTACATGCACATCTCCACAGTCAGTCCAGTTCACCATATCCTTTGTCGAGATAACGCGAATAGACTTAATATTACTATAATTATTCTCTTTTATGCTCTTATCAGCCTCATACATATACTCATCCTGTGTCATATATATGTAAAGAGTATCATCATACACAAGAGCGTATGGATCTGCTCCATATTCCTGAGTTATAAGCGGATTATTATATAAAAGATTCTTATAAGAATCTTTTCTTTCTATAGAAGCAAAAAGCTTTGCGTAATTCACTTTCTTTTCCTCTTTCTTTTCTTCTGTCATGTTTTCATTTTCAGCAGCCCCAGCCTCTAAGACACTGGGTTCTAATATAGGCTCTGGTGCGATACTAACCACATCTTCACTCTTTCCACAAGCTGTCCCAAGTAGCATAACAGCCGTAAGAAGCATTGCCATATACTTTTTCTTTCTCATTTGGCCAAATCTCCTTTATGGCCAGACACCAGGTCTTGGCTTTTGTACATTTATAACACCTGCTCCCTGCAGATTTCCTATGAGAAGAATGCGTCCGGCATCCTTCATCTCTGGTTTCATCAGCCAGTAGCAGTAGGATTCTATCAGGTTAAAGATATTTCCTGTACGACCCTCTATCTTAAAATTAGTAAATCCAAGCGGTGCATACTTTTCGAATATGTCATCCACAGATACAAAGGTCGGATATTCCATAATTCGATAAAGCATGTTCTTGTCACCATACTCGCAGTGCCAGCCAGGAACAGGTATCTGCTTATCCTTAGGCAGACTGCGGTTCATAAGAACTATCTTTTGCTGCTTTGCTATATGCTTATAATGCTCTCCTCTCCTTGGACAGTTCGGAATGCAGCATGCATTTATAAGTATTTCTATTCTCTCTTTATCCTCTATCTGGTTTAAAAACTCCCAGTTATTATTCAAATTATAATCGAGCACTACCAGGCTATAATCCTTCTTTAGCTCTGCGTTTAATGCATCTATATTTTTTATCTCTTTACATGTAGAGCTATTCACCTTAAAGTTTGGATACTTTTCTCTGATATAGGCCTCCAAGGTCTCGTTTACTACGAGCACCTCATTCATTCCATTATCAGCCACCTGCATACAGAAGTTACAGTAGGCATCCTCACAGTCATAAGCATTCAAATCAGGGTTCGTATAGGTATATCTTACAGGTATGCCCACTTTATTATAGGACTCCACGACCATTCTGATGAATCTCTCATCACACTGGTCACCATTACAAAAGCGGCCTCCGCCCCATCTGCTGGTCGGAAACTCTCCGAAAAATGAACCTATTTCCACACCTTCCCTGAAAAACTCAGGATTATTCTTCATCATGCTGACTAGCATCATGTTCAAAGGATAGTTATATCTAAGTCCTGGAAGATGAAATCTGATCTTTTCTGCCATTAGTTTACCTTTCATGTAAAAAACAAGGGCGAGCTGTTAACAGCCCGCCCTAGGGTTTTAGGAAGATATCTATATCTTACTTATTAGCCTCATCGATGTAGCTCTGCCACTCGTCTCTGATAGCTTCAGCAGCCTGTGCTGGAGTGTTATCCTTTGAAAGACCCCAGATAAGCTGTGGACCCATATCTACACCTGGTACCCAACCATGGTATGTAGAAGAACCATTTGAAGACATTCTTACGATGGTAAGATCTACAGACTCGTTATCTCTGAAGTTATTTCTGAATCCTGAAAGACGACCATTGTAATCCTCGAAGCCTGGAACTGGATCAGAGTATACATTGTAAGCGAATGCGATCTTCCAAGCTCTGTCTGCATCATAGCAAGATGGGATAGCAAATGGGTTAGGAGTTAACCAGTTTGTGTAATCCTTAGCGTTAGGACCCTTTGGAAGACATACGAAACCGAAATCGTCTACCATATCCTTCCACTCACCACCAGCCTGATATGTACCACCAGCTACGAATGCTCCCTTACCAGTCTGGAAGCCTTCTACCCAGTAATCCCACTCAGTTCCTTCTGGCTGTGGATACTGATACTTATCGATCATATCAAGAGCCCAGTTAAGAGCATCGATGGTCTCCTGAGTCTCAAGAGCATTGAAGTATCCATCCTTGTTCTTATTAATGAAGTGAGCTGCATTAGATGCTACTGCTCCGTTATAGAAATCAGCGGTGAAGAATACGCAAGCGTACTGATCGATAACACCATCGTTATCCTTATCCTTCTGGATAGTTTCGCAAAGCTCCTCGAACTTAGCCCATGTCCACTCGCCCTTCTCCTGAAGCTCGTATGGAAGGTTAGGATCGATACCAGCTTCCTTAAGAAGACGCTTATTGAAGTACATACCCATGGTAGGCTCTGGTGTCTCAGCACTCATAGCATAGATATGATCACCCTTTGTATATGCCTCATGAACCTTAGTCATGTTCCACTTTGGCTCAGAGAAATCAAGGCAGTCAAGTGTAGCAAGATCATACATAAGACCATTGCTCATAGCCTCGATAGCTTCCATACCTGGACGAAGAATGAATACATAGTTCTGATCATCTCCACCTGAGATAGCATAGTTATTATAGTCTTCTGGTGTAGAACCCCATCCAGAAATACCAGCCTGCTCGATGGTGAAGTTATAAGTCTCCTGTGCCCAGTCGAGGTAATCACGACGAGCCTCTTCGTAAGCATTGGTAGGCTCAGCCTCTGGATCACCTACTGCGTGTGACCACCAGTCACGTACGATTACGTGCATTCCGCCGAGATCGATAGGATTTCCGTTAGCATCCTTCTTAACCTCTGGACCATCTTCCTCTGCTGGAGCCTCTGCCTCTGGAGCTGGTGTAGCCTCAGCTGCTGGAGCTGGAGTAGCAGGTGCTGGAGTGGTGGTAGCAGTCTGCTCAGCACCACATCCTGTAGCTACTACCATAGTAGCCGCCATGGAAATAGCTGCGAGTCTTTTTAATAACTCTCTTCTTTTCATAAGTTCATCCTCCTTTGAATGAATAAAAAAATTACATTTTAATACCCGAACTTGATATACTCTCTACGAATGACTTTTGTGCATAAAGATATATTATCAAAAGCGGAACTATTATCATCAAGGTAGCTGTAGAAATCATACACTGGGTATAACCTACAGTAGCTCCACTCGGGTTATTAACGACTTTAATCACATACTTACTTAGTCTGTCCGCTATTCTTGTAATCTCCATGGAAAGAAGCTTTACATTTCCAAGGAAAAGTCCTGAATAGAAGCTGTCTGTCCACTGCCATACGAATGAGAACAGGAAACATGATGTAAGTATAGGTGTTGCATCTGGAAGCATGATGGTAAGGAAGGTTCTAAGTGTTCCGCATCCATCTACATAAGCAGCTTCCTCTATGTCCTTAGGTATATTTCTAAAGAACTGTCTTATCATAAAGATATAAAGACCATTCTTAAGTCCCATACAGCCCATAGACATAAGATAATATGGTGTAACTGAACCTACCAGCGATATAGTGCCTCCGGTAGCCGCCTTAAATATTCCTAAAATATCAAAGAATTTAAATCTTAGATAAAGGGATGTCGAAATAGTCTGTGGAGGAACTACTATCATAAGGATAACGCAGGCAAACCAGAAATTCTTCAATGGGAATTCATATCTGGCAAAGCCATAGCCTACTAATGTACACATCGCTATCTGCACTAAAGCCACTGTAAGCGATATCACAAATGTAGATCCCAGTGTCTTCCAGTAGTCCAAAAACTGTGAAGCCAGCTGATAGTTTTCCAAGGTAAAATGCTCTGGAATAGATATAATCATAGGATTATATAAGTCATCCTCGAGCATGAAGCTTACAGATATCTTATTTAAGATAGGCTGTAATATCATGAAACACATTCCAAAGAGAAGAATGAATCTGATGATAGATATAGCTATCTCCTTACTTCTCTTCTGAAGAAGGTAACCATTTGATTTCTTATTTCGTTCCCAGAAGCTCTCCTGGTAAATCTGAACTTTTGCTTTACTCATAATAGTACACCGCCTTCGAAATAATCAGTGAGCTGACACCTATGATAGCTATTACTATGATGAAGTAAATCCATGCCATCGCAGATGAAAAGCCGTAGTTCAGCTGAACCATCATGGTATTGTGAATCTTGTCCATTACATCACTGTCAGTTCTCATACAGAAATCGACTATGGTGTAAATCCAGTTTACAAGCATCAGTGAGCTGGTCATTGGGAAGGTGATCTTCCAAAGGCTCTCCCATGCTGTACATCCCTCTATATGAGCTGCCTCATACATGTTAGTAGGTATGGTCTGAAGACCTGATAGGAAGATAATAATCTGAATTCCTGATGCGATAGCTACATCATAGATCGCATCCACGAGCTCGAATACCTTCTTAAATGCCCTGGTACCTATACCTGCGGTAGTAAGAAGTGTTTCAAGGAAGGCTGTGATACTGGTATTTCCCATACTCTCATCTATAGAGTTCTGAATACCTGATATCAAGGTATTGCTTGATTCAATGTTCAAAAGAACACCACTTGCTACTATAACAGGGAGGAAAAATACCGCTCTTACAAGAGCTCTTCCTTTAAACTTCTGATTAAGTATGAGTGCTACGAAGAACGAGAATACCATAACTGCCAGTGAGTTAAAGAACATCTTCTGTATTTCTTCTACCAGGAATCTGTTGAACTCTGAGTCTATGGTGAATGCTCTTACATAGTTATTTAATTTAGTAAAATTATAAGTAAAACCGCTAGTAGAAATCTCTATATCACAAAAGCTCATGTATAAAGACTGAAACAATGGCTTTACCATGAAAAGCAAGAAGCCCACAATGAAAGGAAGAATGAAGAGATATCCCGCTATGGCTTTTTTTCTTGCAAGTCCATCATATTTTGATTTTCTTTTCATAGTCTATCCCTTTTCCTTACTGGACTACCTTGTAGTCCCTGGCTGGTACTGTAACGCCATTAACTGTAGCTTCTACATCTCCGTAATTTACGTATACAGTGGTACCATCCTCATACATTGTATATCCTAACAGATCATTTATCTTCTCATGATTTGTCATCTTCTTATTAAATGTTGCCCCAAGTTCTCTGTTATATCTTTCATAGATAGAAAGTGCCTTTTCTTTCCAGCTGTCATAGTTCGCTCCGAAGTAATTCGAATAGAATGTAGACTGAAGCTCAAAGGCTGTCTCGTTCATGAATGTAAACGAAAGACCTGCGCCATACTCAGCACTTGCAAGAAGCTCATCCTCATAGTTTTGAGTAAGATTTATTGGCTCACCTGTATAGTTTACATAACCATGTATAGCTAACTCATAGAACGGAACAGATTTATCTATAATGGTGTAATTTATACCGGTAAGATCAAGGTTCGTTACCAGATCAGCGTAAGCTATAGCATAATCATGACCCTTATTTACCATAACAGGTCTGCTCTGCTGATACTCTTTAAGCTTATCAGACTGTGTCTTCATAACAGATTCTCTAGTAAACAGAGCCTTTCTGTTATAGTCTGCAGAAAGATCTGAGCCATAATCTCTGAACGAAACTCCCGCGCCATACTTATCTGCAGCAGCCACCAGATTATCTGCCATCTGATTTACTTCCTCTCCCTTAAGAAGGAAGTATTCATTCTGCCACTTCATCTGCTCATAGAAGATAGTACTGTACTTCCAAAGCTTTGCTCTTTGCTTACTTACGAACTTAGCTGCATCTCTTGTCTGCATAAAGCCATCAGTTACACCTGAGTTATATGCATAAGCTGTAACACCATCGAGATAAACTGTAGTTCCAGTGCTCTTAGCTGTATCTATGAAATTTGTAAGTCCCTTCTTTCCACCCAATTCGCTAAGAACCTTCACATCCTTAAGAATCGTATGCTCATAGCCATCGTTCATCCAGCCTGAAAGCTTAACCGAAAGATTATCTACTCCGGCAGCTTTAAGCTCGCTTACTATATTAGAAGCTTCATCAAAGGTGGTGAGCTTGTGAGGCTTTTGAGTAGGAACACCGAACACCTGCTTAACCTTGTCGATAGCGCCCACGATTTCCACATTTACAGGAACATTCTTCGTATCTACTTCTGTAAATGTATCTGGATACTTCTCTAAGAAGTAATCTCTGTACTCCATGGCCATATCCACATAGTCGCACTCATTCTTTCCTAAGAAGTGGTATGTCTGGATAAGGCTTTCATCTGGGAGATTTTCCTCATATACATACATGGTAGCAGTGGTACGAGTAGATACATCATAATTATTTCTGTGAAGAATATTATACTCTGTATTTACTACGTTATAGTTATTAGAAACACCAGACACGTATGCCTGAACAGCTGCGTATGCTGCGCCGCCATCTATAGTACAAAGGAATGCACCGTTCTCATTTGAAACACCAAATGCATTGAAGGCTGCCTCAGTTTCATGAACTAATGCCTTTCTCTCCTGCGCGTAATCCCATCCGTAGAGATTAGCATAGTAGGTTCCGTTTCCAGCTTTACCATTATTATAATTTATAACAGCGCCGCTTCCCTCTGGAACTAACATAAAGCCCTCAGCTGATCCATTTCCAGCTCCGAAATATGGAAGCATCGTGATATTATATACAGGATACTTCTTTCTGTACTCGATATCCTTAAGAGGAACCTCAGCTATAAGCTTATCTCCATCGAGTCTATAGATTATAGAAACATTGAAAGAAGGCTTATTCTCAGTGGCGATAAAGGTATCGAGTTCCTTATCCCTCTCCCAATCTTCCATGGTATAGCCCATACCCTCGAAAACTTCCTCGAGCTTTGACTTCATGTTATCCTTTGTGGTATCACGAAGTGCGTATATAGGCTCTGTTTCAAGTATTGGGAATCTTTCCACAAGCTCTTCTTTATTATCCTTCTTACCCAGATTATTAATATCGTACTTTTTATAATAATCTGTAATATCAGCCTTTTGCGACTTAGACAGGCTGCTCATCATAGCATCCAGATTCGCAACTGTGATAGCAGGTGGAACCTTATACTCTTTTTTTACAGTTCCGATCGTATAATCTACTCGTATAGAGTCGTTTTCCTGAGTGATAATATAGTTATGATTCTGTACACCATAATTATATGTATCATAGATGGTATCTACACCATTTTTAGTACTCCAGGTGAGAAGCAGGGTAGACTTAAGTCTGTCCTTTTCACTTCCAAGAGCGATAGGGTCATCATCTACATCAGTAGGACTTGAATACCAGACCTGATTTGTCTTCTTGTTTGTAACCTTAAACTGTGTATCTACCTCAGAAAGCTCAAATTTCAAATCATCGCTTTCAAGCGTAAATACATTTTCGCCCACCTCGGAATTCCTGGTTTCGATGTATTGATCCTCTTCTACCGGCTTTGTGTAATTCTTAGCCAGTATAGCTATAATTACCGCAGCAGCTATTAAAAGGGCTGTGCCTATTATGAAGCCAAGCCTTTTTTTCATTTTCTTACCTCCTTAACAGGTCCCGTTACATTCTAAACATTATCTCTTTTACAATAGATACAAAGTATGAAACGCCCTGACCTATCATAGAGAAGAACAGCAGTAAAATGAATACAATAACAAGCATTGCAAATGCGGTAAATACTGTAAACAAAAGTGTCTTACTGAGTGTGTACTCATGTATCTGAATCATAGCACTGAGTACCAAAAATCCCGCCCATACGAAGGATGCTGTAGTAAGAACATAATAAATGGATACCTCATCCTCGGTTAAACCGTTTCCTATAATGGTCATAGGGATATTTATAAGAGGATAAGGAGCCATGGCATAGCATGTAGCCATATAAATCTGATCCAATCTACCCTTACCATCGAAAAGAGTGGTCAGTCCCCAGTTTCCTACGCACCAGAGTGCCAGGACGAAAAGCACACTTCCAAGATATAAGAAAATATTAACCTTAGGCCAATAAACTATATCTATTACAAAGCTCGTAAAACGAAGCTTGAAGATTCGTGTGAACAGAACCAGTATCAGAATGGTATTGGCTGCTGCCATGCTTCCTCTATGCTCATGTGTTAAATCCCAAAAGCCATCTACAGGATGAGTAGTACAGTAAAGAGAGTACTTCAATGAATCCAAATAACGGCCAAAGGCTGCTTTATCTAGCTTTTTCACTTTGTCTCCTCCTTACTTTTTCTTTTTCTCATCAGATACATTATTCTGATACTTAAATGCATCAGATGTCTCTATCTGCCACTTAATTACCTTAAGTCTGTTAACTATCATAGGCACTACCATGATGAGGAATATAATTAAGAATATGATTCCTATATGCTCCTCTACCCAGATCTTACGATACTGCTTATAGGCCTTTGAGTAGTTATCTGTGTCATACTTTGTCTTAAAGTATGGTAAAGCTTCTTCGTATTTCTTCTGTCCAAGAAGTGCACGTCCGATACCGATATAGGCCAAATCTGAGTTTCCATTCATAGCCATAACAGCATTCCATGCAGCCCCAGATTTATCATATTCACCAGCCTTAAATGACTCGACTGCTTCGAATATCTTATTTCCATATTCGGTAGGTGTGAAAAGTGTGAATGAATTATCCAAAGCATCCAGCACTAAAATATCATGTCCCATATGCTCTAGCGCTATAGGCTGTCTGAAGTTTCCTTCGATATTACCAGGACCGCCAAATGCATACACTATCTGACCCTGATCGTTATAAGCAAACACCTTACCTCTTACTCGATCAAGCGCAAAGTATATGTCATTATCCATGGCTGTAATATCATTTATAAGAGAAGGACCTTCATATCCGCCGGCCTTACCCCAGTCGACATCACCTATGATATACCAGTCACCATTTCTGATAAGAATATCATTTCCCATCATGTTAAGGCGTCTGACAGGCTCTGCAGAACCATCACGAAGATCTGCTACAGCCACATTATCTGTACAGGCATATATGAAGCCTTCATAATCCATGTAGATATTCGTATACTCAGTAGGAACAAAGGATTCCATCTGCTCACGCTGCGCCTTGGTCGCGAACTTCTTCCAGATGTAGTCAGCGAAATCAAAGGTAACCTTAGTAGCTCCTACGAAACCTGAAAATTCACCATCGTTTTCAAACTTTATAAGACCCTTGTTCACATTAGTAGCGATACAGTACACTCTGCCCGCGGTATCGATACAGATCTTATTAGGCATGAAATCAAGTGATTGATCAAAGTTTGGATCAGTAGGCTTTGTGAAGGTCTGGACAAAGTTTAAATCCTTATCCATCTGAATAACTCTTCCATTTCCCTGATCAGCTACGAAGATATCTCCTTCCTCTGAAACAGCCACATCCATAGGATTTACGAACATGCCATTATCTATGCCATTTACATGGTCGATAATGCGCTTCACCTCGACTGTATCCTTGGAGGTTCTCTCTATCTCAATAATTCTGTTATTTCCGGTGTCTGCAAGGTAAATCATATTACCTATTACAAACATGCTCTGAGGCTTATTAAGCTTCTTGTCAAGATCCAGCTTTTTAAAATCAAATACACCTACCACCTCATAGGCGTCTGGAGAGTACTGAACATCTCCAAACCAGTCATAGTTATAGGTATAACCCTCTGCAGCAAAGACCTGCGCAGGAGCTGATACAAGAATAGTAGCCGCAAGTGCAAGCGCTCCTATAAATGCTTTTCTTCTCATTTTTTTCATGAGTTCCTGCCTTTCATTAATCTTTCAGTCCTGAACTAGCCATGGTTTCAAGAATCTGGCTCTGCGAAAGGATGAATACTAAAATAGGTACTATCATTACTACTACAAGTACTGCAGCCATCTGACCGGTACGAGCTACACCACCACTCTGAATCTGCTGTAAGGCAAATACAAGAGTCTTTCTCTTCTCGGTGTAGATATATGTAGATGCTCTGTTATTCCAAAGACCCTGAACAGAGAAAATAGTAAGGGTCAGCCATGCTGGCTTTACATTTGGCATAACGATCTGTGCAAATACTCTCCACTCACTTGCTCCATCTATCTTAGCAGCTTCTACCAAAGACATTGGAAGTCCTTCCATGAACTGCTTCATAAGGAAAAGACCCATCGGAGCCGCAAATGCAGGTATGATAACCGCCCAGTGCGAATCGATCATTCCAAGCTTAGAAAGTATTAAGTAGTTAGGAATCATGGTAACGTAACCGTTAAACATAAGAGCTACTACTACGATTCTAAAGAAAAGCTTTCCGCCTGGGAAATCATACTTTGCAAGCACGAACGCACCCATGGAAGCCACGATAAGGTGTCCTGCTGTACCTACCACAGTGATGAAAACTGTATTGTAGAAGTATCTGGTGAATGGCACCATAGACTTGCCCATGGTAACGAACAGATCTCTAAAGTTGTCAAGTGTAGGATTTCTTGCAAACACTCTCGGAGGGAACATGAACAGCTCCTCGAGAGGCTTCAACGCATTTGAAATCGCAAATACCAATGGAAATACCATTACTATCGCTATCAAGAGTAGGAGTAAATACAGTGCAAAGTCACCAGCTCTTGATCTGTTTGGCTTTCTCTTTTTAAGTTTAAAACGACGCTTTTTATAAACATTTGGCGCTTCATTTTTCTTAGTCTTAGTTGACATGGCTTTGATTCTAACCTTTCACAAACGTATCAAGTACCTACTCTACTGAGTGCCTTCTGAATAATCTTATTGCAAAGTATCATGATCAGGAACAGCAGTGTCGCTATAGCTGATGCATAACCCATCTCATATCTGGTAGAACCGTAGTCGATAAGGTGGGATACGACTGTACGTGCCGCATAATCAGTACTTGGGAAACCACAAAGTGTCATGGTAACATCTGCTACACCGAATGACTGTGTGATCGCCATAACTGCACCGAAGAGAAGCATAGGCTTCATCTGTGGCAAGGTGATGTACCAAAGCTCCTGCCAACGGTTCTTAACTCCGTCCACATAGCCTGCCTCGAGCTGACTTCGGTCTACACCCTGAAGACCAGCTACGAAAGAAAGGAAGCCGGTACCAAGTGACATCCAAAGTATAACGATCATACATATTGGAAGCATGTAGGTTGGATTTACAAGCCAGAGGATAGGTGTATCTATGATACCCATCTTCATCAAAAGTCCGTTCGCCCATCCATAAGCATCTCCTCGGAATACGATAGAGAAGATAACGAATACATTTCCTGCGATGGATGGTGCATAGAATATGATAACGGCCACTGTTCTAATCCATCTAGGAAGCTCATTTATAAGCCAGGCGAAGAAGAAACTCATCATATATCCCAGCGGTCCCGTTATGACTGCTATCATGAACGTATTCTTAAGACCTGTAAGGAATACATCATCTGCAAGGATAAGTGATATGTAGTTCTGCATTCCTATAAATCTAGGTCTCTCCAGAATATTATAGTAGGTAAAACTGAAGAATATACTGGTCAAAACCGGCAAGATATAAAATGCTGTGAAGAGGATGGCATATGGTGCAAGGAAGAGGTAGCAGTTCTTGCTTCTCTTCGCCTTTTTCCAGGCCACCTGCATGTCGAATTTCCTCATTTGGAAATATTTTTTTAGCATAGCTGTTACTCTCCTTTTCCTACTCCAAAGGTAAACCGAATTCTATACGTTTTTTCGTGAGCTCTTCATCTATCTTAATAGAGTAGTCAATGATAGTCTCTCGTGGGTCAGTGTGATCATTTATTACCTTACGTATAGCATTGGTAATGTGACGTCCTGTGTAATATCCGCCAGGAACTTCTCTAATACCCACTGTGTATCCAAGCTGTTCATCCAAAACTGCCAGGTCATTAGCAGACCATGCAAGCTTTTGCATCGCAGCCTTATTAGCTGTAGCGTATCTAGCAGATGAACCAAGGAGTGCCTCGATTTCTCTACCGAATCTAACCTGTGCATCAGATGATGCCCACCACTTCATGAACTCCCAGGCATCTGACTTAATATCAGGATCCTCTGTGTTAAGCATGATAGTAGCACTTCCTGAGATGAATGCTGAACGGTCGATGAACTTTTCGCCATTAGCATCCTTTTTCTCAGTACCAGGTACTAAGGTGAAGTCCCAAAGTCCTGCGATTTCAGGAGCAGATACCACTAAGGTGTTATAGGTAGCAAAGTTTGAAATACCTATTGGCATCTCACCTGACCTAAATCTGGTTAAGAAGTCGTAAATAACTGGGATACCATAGTCTGTAAAGTACTTCGTGTACTCATCCATAGCCTGTACACCAGCCTCCTGAGCTACTATGGTTTCATTTCCCTTTTCATTGTAAAGGTCTCCACCGTTCTGATACAAAAGTGTGAAGTACATCGAAAGGTCTGCCGCTGCAGAAGCTACTGCTGTAGAAGCTGCTGCGGAACCAGACGAACCAGCCGCTGTAGGAATACCTACTGAAAGGTTATTTCCCTGGATGGTAGGAAGCATTTCGATAAGCTCCTGCCAGGTGTTTGGAACTCCAAGTCCAAGCTCCTCAAGTACATCCTTTCTATAGAACATAACATTATAGGTCATGGTCTCTGGAAGAGCATAGAGAGCATCATCGAGCTCGTACTGTCTGTATGAGCTAGGAATGTACTCACTGAGTACTTCCTTGTAATCGCTAAACTGTGTAAGATCCTCCACTCCGTGACGAAGTGCCAAATCCACTGGCTGTCCAGCTCCTACTGAAAGAACTACGTTCGGACCGTTACCAGCTACGATAGCATTAAGAAGTGCATCGGCTGCTACGATTTCTACATTAATAGGAATACCAGTCTGTGGTGTGAAGGTATCGTCTATCATGGTCTTTAATATGGTACCCTGATCTCTACCAGTAAGAACCCATACTCTTACGGTGTCCTTATCCTCATAGACATCACCGATAGCATCGTAATCTACATAGAATGAAGCTGCGAAGGATCTTATCTCATGACCGATTTTCTTAACGGTGGTCGCCTTATCCTTCTTAAGTCTAAAGTTCTCACCGTATACTACAAGGTAGTCAACATCCAGCTTAGTCTCACTCATCGAAAGAATAGCAGAACCTAAAGCTGAGATATTCTCCTTAAATGCTGCGAACTCAAGTGTAATCTTTTCAGGCTTTTCCACGAAACGTTCGAGCTGCTGTGCCAAGGTCTGAGCTGAAGCTATCTTATCAGCCTTCTGACCAGTGTAGGCTACCACGTCATCTACTATCTTATAAAGTCTCTTAGACTCGATATCCATAGCCTCGATGATCTCTGGATAAACCTTGTCTATCTTATAATCACGATACTGATCAGGTGTAGCTCCTGTATAAATAAGAATCGTTCTGTAAATCTGATTCAGTCTGAAGGTGGAATCTTCAAGTCTGTTTAGAATATCTCCGAGACCTCCGAGTGTAGCCTCCATTCTGACTGTGTGCTTTCCAGCTGTCAGATAGAAGAGGCAATCCTGTCCATCGTCAGATGCGATAATCTTCGAATCCCATTCGTTCTCGAAATCATATGTTACATGCTTCAGATCTTCAAATGGTATCTCTCCATCTATATAGAGAGTTCTAACTGAAGAAGAACCTCTGTCGTAGTTCTGTCTTCCCTTTATCATCAGATGGTAGTAACCATCCTCCGGAACCTCTACATCCCACTCTATCCACTGTCCTGGCTTTCTCCAGGCCTCACCACCGATGTAGTTAAGCACTGTGTTCTCTACACTGTACGGCTCTGTGATAGGTGAAGATCTGTCATACTTGGCATAAAGTGATGAGTCTGATCTGTAGGTAGAAGCCTCACCCTGAATAGTCTGTGCAAAGTCAAGTCCTGCTCCCTTAGCTGACCTTCCATCTACAGATGCGAAGTACTCTGCGTAGGTAGGAAGTGCTTTAATACCCTTTAATGAAAGAGTTCCAATTATCATAGGCTCATTCACAGCCTCTAAGGTAATGGTGTTCTCTCCCTTATTAAAGTAGAACATCAAAGGATCATCCACATAACCCATCTTATCCTTGAAATATGTATGCTGCCATACATATTCCTCCACCTGAGTAGGTCTGATTTGGTTTCCCTGATTATCGACCTTTGGCTCACCTGAATTCTTCCAGGTTCTTCCAAATACCAAATCAGTAGCATCATCGAATGGAACCTCTCCATTCACATAAAGCATACGCTCTATAGCCACGCCTCTGGACTCTACTGTCATATAGTCCATATCTATATTATAGTAGCCTTCCTTAGGAACACTTACGCTCCAGGTCACCTTTGACTCACCATCGGTATAGATAGCCTCTGGATATTCGTCAAAGCTCTTCTCTGCCTTCACACCTTCGCCCTCAGTGTAGGCGTTAAGCTTTACCTCGATGTCCACTGCAGGCATATCTGCGCCCTTGTGAGCAAGCAGATACTCAGTGTATGTTCCATCTCTCTTTACAGCCTGTGAGGATACGTTCAGATCCACACCTGCATACTTGTCGTGAAAGTCCTCGACATTAGTGAGTTTAAGAACTGCTACCAGTCCTCCGATGACTGCCACGCAGCCGGCTGTTATTATGATTGCTTTAACAGATTTTTTCATGGAATTAGCTCCTCAAAAAAATTACTTAGTATATTATAGATAGATAATACTCTCTCTTATCAGATTTTGCTCTTGATATATTGCTATACACTTCTCAAATATTAGTAAAATTGTAAATGTTTTTTACTCTTTTTAGGAGATTTATTCCATTTTACCAATTACTGGTCGAAATTGCAAACATTTTACCAATATTTGCATAATTCAGATATATTGGAAGCGCTTTCATTTAGTTATAAATGATAATCAAAAAGAACGAGATAGAATGCAAATATAAGCATTCCACCCCGTTCTTAGGTATTTTTTGATTAGTCCCATGTCAGACTAAAGTCTTTAAATGTAGCATATCCGCCTGCCTTTTTGGTCGAATAAACAAATAGCGCAGCTCTTGTCCCGCAAAAATGGTCGAGCTTAAAGCTTATTGGCTTTTTTCCACCCAGCCTCATTCCATTTACATAGAATAAAGCGTATTCCTCGTTTCCACCGAAGAAGAATTCTGCACTCAGTCTTACATCAGATGGATTTTCTATTATAATATCATCCGTAGAATCCATTCCAAGCAGCTTAGCTTTAAATGCTCCATCCTCTTTTGTGACCGCCACAGCTCCAAAATCTGCCAAAAAAGCAGAAAGACCCGCGAAATCACCCTCGTTTAATTTAGATGCATCGAGCGTAACCTCTGCTTTAGTATAAGGAAAGATTAGTCTGTGAGTCAGGACGTTTTTAACCTCTGTGAGCGTGTTTTCAAGCTCACCTGTTTTTATTTTAAGTCCGCCTGCCCTTTCACCTAATTCTACGAGGCTCATGGTTGGCTCGTGGTTCCACTGCCACTCTGCGTTTAAGGTATCACACTTAAACTCATCTATAAAGCCTGCCTCCTTTTCACTCTCACATTCTATATCAAGACTCATGGCATCATCTATTACAGGCTGCTTTCCTTCAAAGTGCATAGGAAGTATGACTGGTGTTCTGCCGGATGCACCTCTATCCTGGAAAAGAATGGCATACCATTTTCCATCAGGTGTATCTACTATCGTGCCCTGCGCCACTCCGCTGCCCTTGTAGCCAAGATCCTGGTCACAGATGTCACCACCTGTGAGTTCGCCGTTCAAATCATCTGTGTAAAAGCAAGCCTCCACGCGCCTCCATCGGTCTGACAGCGAATGAATAAAGAAGAAATAGTAGGTTCCATCTATCTTTAAAGCGCTAGCCCCTTCGTAGCCAAGCATCTTATTGTCCTTATCACTGACAAGAAGCTTATTAAGTCCGCCCTCTTTAGGAGCTGTCAGACTCTCATTCAGCTCAGTTATGTATACATTTCTGTTTCCATATATAATGTATACTCTGCCATCGTCATCGAACAAAAGCGACGCATCGTGGTAAAAGCCTTCGATGTTCTGCCTAGCCCATGGTCCCTTGATATCATTTGACGTGTATAAATAGGTTTTGCCTGTATCATTAGCTACAAAGCATACATAAAACTTTCCCTCATGGAATCTGAGAGAGGCAGCCCACATGCCCTTTCCGTAGACATTACCACCCTCAAGCCTCTGTGAAGGTGTGGAGTCGAGTGTCTCATATACGTAGGTCTCATGCTTCCAGTGAATGAGATCCTTTGACGCTAAAATCTCGGCTCCTGGGAAGAAATGCATGGTGGTCGTGATAGCATAGTAGGTATCGCCCACTCGTATCACATCCACATCAGGAAAATCGCTTCTATAGAATACAGAATTATCTACCTTTTCTAAATACTTATCTATCATACTCTTTCACTCAATAGCCTTGATATCCTCAGAAAGCATCGCACCCTCATACGCAGGCTTTATCGCATTCATACTATCAAACAGAAGCGGTGCCTTTCCCGCTCTCCAGGTAAATTTATCGTTCAGTCCCCAAACAGTGACTGAGGTGATGTTATAGCCTCGCTCCCTTAAATCCTTAAGCATAGAAAACATCGCCTTATACTTTCGGCCCTGTCTGTTGAGATTAGCCTCATTCACCTCATCCATTCCGATATCCAGCTCAGTTATCTGCACCTCATAGCCTGCATCGCAGAATTTTTTCACAGCAAATTTGAACTTATTAGAAATATCATCGTTTATATCGAGATGCGACTGCATGCCGATACCATCGATAAGTCCTTCATCCTTTGCCTTCTGAAGATGATTTAATATGATATCCGTCTTGTTCACGCAGCCATAGTCGTTATAGAAAAGACTCCAATCGTCTGGTGCATACCTTCTAGCAAACACAAACGCCTGATAATAGTAGTCATCTCCTACTGTCTCATACCATTTGTTATTCTTCTTTCGAACCTGGTTAGCATCGCCATCGCCCCTGTCAAATGCTTCATTGCACACATCCACCGCATATATAAGCCCTGGATAGGTCGTGTTAAAATACTCGATGACATTCTTCTCGTAATTCTCCATTCGCTGAAGCATTACCTCACGGCTGACCAGCTTTCCCTCTGGCGTGTAATCCTCCGTAAAGAACCAGTCTGGTGTCTGCGAATGCCAAACTAAGGTGTGAAGTCTCATCTTCATGCCATTTTCCAGAGCGTAATTCACTATGCGCTGGCTGGAGTCAAACTTTACCGCTGGATTCGTGTAGGTTTCAGGCAGTCCCTTCTGACAGGCATTCTTATCAAGTATAGCATCTGGCTTCATCTCATTTTCACAGGTGATGGAGCTGAAATTATCATTTATGCGAGTTTTAACCAGAACTCCCATATTATTTAAAATATGGTTAGGCAGTGCCACTCCGATGTAAAAATCATCCTGATAAAGCTCCTTTAATCCACCCTCGAAGGTCTTCACTGGCTCCGCGCTTGGACTTGGCTCTGGTGTAGGTTCCGGTGTCGCCTCTGGTGTCGCCTCTGGCGTTGGCTGCTCTGTCGCCTCAGCAGTCTGTGCCACCTGTGCATTTGTATCTGCTGTCACATCCGGCTTTGTATGATTTCTATTTATTCCCACTATTATTAACCCTATGCCAACGGCTATTAAAAATACACCTATAGCTGCTTTTCTTTTCATAACTATTCCCTTTAGTACATCCTATAATTACCTGACAATGCCAAAAATGCGAAGAAGTACAGGCAGTTATCATAATATCTGTACTTTCCATCTCTTAACGGCATTTCAAAGAATCTTCTAACCCACCAGTAAGACATTTCCTTATTCTTAGCTCCAAGCGATGCCTGTGCTATAGTAGCTGGAAGTCCAAGTGGATGATGTGCCACACCGATCTTCTCTCCGGTCACCTCATATATGCTGTAGCTCTGGTTATTTTCCTCGTCAGCCTTTAAAAAGCTTTGGATATTATCGCAAGCCTTTGCCTGTCCAAGATCTGTATTAAACCACTCCATATCCAGACCGATATTAGCTACTGTTCTATATGAATCTGAGTAAAACCAGTCATGTCTGTCTGTTGTCCAAGGAAGCTTCCTAGACATAGGGCTTCCATCGAACTCTGCATACTCAGCAGAAAATCCAGTCGTAGGATCACAAGCGATAGCTAAATATTCGCGGCTGGCCTTGGCAGCCTCCTTCCAAAACTCCCTATCCTCCTCGTCTGCCCACATAGAAAAAAGCTCATAGAAGTGAGGCAGATGGTAAGAAGGATCTGTGAAATCTATACCTGGCACAAAAAGGATCTGATGATTCTCGTGATTCCACATAGGATGTCCGACTCTTCCATTCTCTCCCTTGTGAAGCACAGCCTTTAAGATTTCCTTGGCTTCCTTTTCATAGTTATATATGCCCTCTCCATTTCCCCAACGATGTGCTGCGAAGAAAAGAGCCATGGCAAAGAATTCCTCTCCATCTGGCGCTGGTCCGTTGGCATTCTTGTCACCATTCGTAGCACATGACCATGCAAAGTAGCCCTCGTTAAAGCCATCCTCCATGTACATGTAGGTCTTTGCCCACTTCCAGATGCGGTCAAATTCTTCCTTCATATTAAGCTGAACACAGATCATCATGCCGTATGACATGCCCTCTGTTCTGGCGTCATCATTTCCTGTATCGCAGATATAACCCATATCATCCCCTACAGGATAGTACACCTTCTGATCCTCTGCGCCATAGAAATAATACTTTCTTATCTCCTCAAGTCTTGCATCCACCTTCGCCTTATCGATTCCAGCTTCCACAAAGACATTTCTGTATTCCTTTTTCCCAAATCCGTAGTCCATACGCCACCTCCTAGTGCATTTCAAGTATATAAACTATACAAAAATAGCATGGACAAAATCTAGTCACATTTTATCCATGCTATCACATATCAAACTAAAACTCGTATCTCACGACCTCGCAGTTTTTAATTCCGAAATCTGCATACTCCTCGTTCGTCATAGAATCAAAATAAGACTTCACCACTCTGGCGATTCCATTATGAGCGACTAAAATATAGGTCTTTTCCTCAGACTCTTTTTTTATGTCATCCAGAAGATTATAGATTCTCTGAGCCACCTTCATCATGGTCTCGCCACCGTCATAATCATCCACGAAGTGCGCCTTGGCCTTCTTAAACTCTGCACCATCTCTAGGTGTGGATTCCCACTTGCCATAATTCTGCTCTATAAGCCTAGGCTCTACGCGAGCAGGAATGCCTGTAATCTCAGAGATATGAAGCGCTGTATCCTTTGCTCTTATTAAAGGTGAATAAAGAATTTCATCCGCCTTTATCCCAGCCACCAGAATGTTTCGTCCGGTTTCCTTCGCCTGCTCATGACCAAGCTCCGTCAGCGGACTATCTGTCACGCCGCATATTTTGTTTTCACTGTTCCACACGGTCTGACCGTGCCTGACAAAATAAACTACACCCATCGCACTCCTAGTCCTTCACCTATCCCTTCACATAGAAAGGATTCTTCATTCTGCCAATAAACTCTTCCTTAGGCAAAGGCTTATCGAAATAATAACCCTGAATCTCATCGCAGCCAAGCTCCTTAAGCACCTGAAGCTGATCTGCAGTCTCCACACCCTCGGTGATAGTTCTGGCATTCAAAGCTCTTGCCATTCCTATAATATAAGTCAAAACATGCTTATCCTTAGGTGAGATGGAATCGATAAAGCTCTTGTCGATTTTTAACAAATCAAACGGAACATCCTTAAGGGTTCTTATAGAAGAGCTACCCGTTCCAAAGTCATCTATAGCCGCAGATATGCCATATCTATGAAGCGCTTCTACCACGCCCTTCAGATACTCTAAAGGATATTCATCCACAGTCTCAGTGATTTCTATCTGAATAAGGTTAAGTGGTATATCATAGCTTCTAACCACATTATAGATTTCTTCAGCCAGAATAGGATTTCCAAGATTCCTTCGCGAAAAATTAACCGAAATCATAGGAGGCTTTAGTCCATTTGCAAGCCACTCCTTTATGTCAGCACACACTGCATTCAGCATGTAGAAATCAAATTTGCAAATGTAGTCATTCTGCTCCATAACCGAAATAAACTGGACTGGAGGCACAAGCTTGCCATCATGCTTCCATCTTGCCAAAGCCTCTGCACCGCACAGCTTATAGGTGTCAAGATTTACCTTAGGCTGATAGAATGCCACGAACTCCTTCCTGGCAAGGCAGACTGGTATCATTTCCTGTAAACGCCTGCGATTATTCATCTCCTCCATAAGCTCTGGAGTCAGGAAAACTACTGGCTTTTTCAGTACATTTTTTGCAAGGCTGACAGCCATCGAAATATTATTCATAACCAAATCTGGCGTGCGAACTTCGTCTGTGAGGCCAAACACTCCTGCCACAGAAGAAACTGTGATTACCTCTTCACCATCAGGAATATGAATGGTTATGTTTATTCCCGAAATAAGCTCCAAAAAATCCTTAGTTCGCTCCTTTAATACTAAGGCTACGAAGAAGTTTCCACCGAGACGACCCAGTACCTCCTCGGGTCCCATAAACTCTGATACCGATTCAGCATATTTTTTAATGACATAATCGCCCACCGGTCCACCATATTTTCTATTTATAAGACCCATCCTGACGATATCCAAATACATCGCATCGTATTTAGAAGCCTCGCCCTTGGCTATTCTCTTTTGGATTTCCATTATGAAGCCATACGAGTTTGGCAGACCTGTCATGCGCTCGATACTTGCCATTCTCCTTAAGAACTGGTTATGATCCACCAGTGAGAAACCAAATATACATATAGAAGAAATGCCAAGTGCGATATTGAACAGTGATAATCCGTATAAGAAATTCTGAATAAGAGCACATAACAATGGCAATCCCGTAAATATCATCGCCGCAATGAAAATATGCTTCGAAACATGCATTCTATACTTTATAACAGCTCCCATCGTCACTAGTATTATAAAAAGTGGCATTACAAAAGAAAGCATAAAAAGCGGTCCTCTGACATATCTATTATGCTCATCGAAGTAATAATAAATATGTGTAAACTGAGAAACCAAAAGCAGAAGCATTCCCACATAAGAGAGCAGATACACGGTCTTTTCCACTTTTTTATTTAAAGAGTCCTTTATATCTATGAATGCATAAAAGAACTTGTTCAGAGCTATCATTATAGAATAAATCAAGAAATAATTCATGAAATTACAAACTCTGACCATCCAGTAGCCTACAGTGGTTTCATTTCCTCTGTAAATGTATGCAAACATCTCTGCAAGCATCAAAAGGGCTGACACCAGCTCCACAGCCACGAGCGATCTGCGCCTGGTGACAGACTTATACTCCAATAAAAAAGAAAATACAGACAAAAGCAAGCAGCTTATGCCTAAAACCGCCAGTATAAAAACTTGTATTTGTACACGTGTATCCATAAGCTTCACCGTAATATAATCACTCTACCAATAACGGATAGTCTAACTAAATCATTCTAATAAATATAGTCGTATTTTGTCAATAAAAAAGGCATCCGCCTTTGTCGCCAAAGACGCCAAAGACGAATGCCCATATTACATTCTATTCCTCTATTACATTGCTAGCCACCTTAGCTGCTCTGGCCTCGACCTCCTTAGCCTGAACATCTGATGGGCACTGCTCATATCTGGCAAATTCATATGAATACTCTCCAGCGCCGCCTGTCATAGAACGAAGGTCTGTGTTATATCCATAAAGCTCCGACATAGGAATATCTGCCATGACTGTCTGATATCCGCCATCCTCTGGATTCATACCCAGCACTCTTCCTCGACGCTTATTTAAATCTCCCATGATATCTCCGGTAAACTTGTCCGGAACTAAAACCTTAAGAGACATAATAGGCTCTAAAAGCACAGGTGTAGCCTCCATGAAGCCCTGCTTCAGTGCCTGCGCCGCAGCCACCTTGAAGGCCATCTCGGAAGAATCCACTGGATGATAAGAACCATCATACAAGGTCGCCTTAAGACCCACCACCGGATAAGCTGCCAAAGGTCCGCGAAGAACGCCCTCGGCGATACCCTTTTCCACAGCTGGGAAGTAGTTCTTAGGAACTGCACCACCCACTACAGTCTGCTCGAATACATAAGGAGTCTCGGTATCTCCCGATGGCTCAAAGGTCATCTTTACATGTCCATACTGACCATGTCCGCCAGACTGCTTCTTATACTTATACTCCACGTCAGACTTCTTCTTTAAGGTCTCTCTAAATGCAATCTTAGGCTTCGAGAGCTCTATCTGAACCTTATATCTTTCAAGAAGCTTGCTGACTACGATGTCAAGGTGCTGATCTCCGATACCATATAAAAGAGTCTGTCCATTTTCAGCATCGTTCACAGCCTTAAGTGTAAGGTCTTCACTGGTAAGCTTCGCCAAAGCCTGCGAAACCTTATCATCATCACCCTTGTTTACAGTCTTATACCTCTTATAGGTATAAGGCGTAGAGATGGAAGCTCTGATGTAAAGGATAGGATTAGCCTTTGTCGACAGAGAATCTGTAGTGGCTACAGAATTAAGCTTCGCAAGCGCACCGATGTCTCCTGCATGCAGCTCCTTTACCTCCTCGGCCTTATTTCCGGTGAGAACATAGAGCTTGCCTATCTTCTCCTCCACATCCTTATGGTAGTTATAAAGCACATCATCAGTCTTTATAACGCCTGAATTTACGTTTATAAGCGAATACTTTCCGATGAAAGGATCCACGATAGTCTTAAAGACATACGCACTCTTTGCCTTAGCAAAGTTATAATCAGCCTGATAGACCTCGTTCGACTTAGCATTTATTCCAGCCACAGTCTTCTTATCTGGTCCCGGCAAATACTTCACTATATCTGTAAGCAGTGTGTAAATACCTCTGGCCATGGTATTAGAACCCATGAGCACTGGCACGATAGAGCCCTCTGCCACATTTACACGAAGGGCAGATCTGATCTCATCCTCTGAGAACTCCTCGCCATTAAAGTAGCGCTCCATGAATTCCTCTGATGTCTCTGCCACAGCCTCCATCAGAACATCGCGGCAAATGCCTAAATTCTCCTTAGAGTATTCTGGAACCTCACCATGCTTCACTGTGCCGTCAGATTGCCAGAACTTAGCTGTCTGCTGCACGACATTTACATATCCTGTGAACTCCTTTCCCTCTCTGATAGGAAGGTGGAACGGAGCGATTCTCTTTCCGTAAGCCTCCTGAAGATCTACCACTACCTGGCGATAAGAAGCCTCATCTATATCCATATCAGTTACAAACACGATGCGCGGCAGCTTATACTTTTCACAGAGTCTCCATGCCTTTCTGGTTCCCTCCTCAATACCGGCCTTTCCGCTGACCACTATAATAGCGCAGTCCGCAGCTGAACAAGCTTCCTCCACTTCACCTATGAAGTCAAAGAATCCTGGTGTATCTAAGATGTTAATCTTGGTATCGTTCCAGATGATAGGAACCACAGACGTAGAGATAGAGAAGCCTCTCTTAATCTCCTCCTTGTCATAGTCGCTTATCGTATTTCCATCAGCAGTCTTTCCCATTCTGTTCGTCTGACCACTGAGATAGGCCATAGCTTCCACCAGGCTGGTCTTTCCACAGCCTCCGTGACCTAATAGAACTACGTTACGAATTTTATCCGATGTGTACACATTCATATCAAGGGCCCTCCAATCGATATTTAGATATAAATATAGTATATTATATACTAAAATCCCGCCGCTTTCAATAAATTCTTGTACACTTTCCACAATATTTACTTATATGGGGCTTCAGCCATCTCACACTCGTGGTTTCTCCCCCACCACGCGTTCTCCCACCTTGGGGGCTTCTGCCATCTCACACTCGTGGTCTTAATAAGCTACTTAAGCTCTCAAGACCAAAAATCGCCGATTTCCGCTCTTTTTTGGTCTTGTAAGCAGCAAATGCAATATTAAGACCAAAATATTCATGAAAAATGGCAAAAAAGGCCAATTTTTGGTCATAAATCAAGTGTCCAGGAAATTAAGACCACGAGTCAGGGCTAGCCAAAGCATAAAGTCCCTACACAAACAAGCTCCTCACAGCCAGCACCAGGAACATATAATCAGATGAGCCGCCGCCCAGCACATACTCGCTCTGCTGCCAAAGGAATGGAAACTCCAAAAGTTCCAAAAAATCAGGCGCTATTAGCTCCGTGCCAGAGCTCACGCCACCCGGAATATATGAATAATCCGCCCTGTTCGCACCGTACGCCACGGTATGTGACACCGAGCCCACACCAGATGCGAAGCTGGCTGTATTCACACCCGGATGACAGCCTAAAATAAAATTCAAAACATTCGTCAAAGGTTCCGAAGAAAGAAGCTCTGGGAAAGCCCTGTAAAGATAATAATACCCCAAAGAAAAGCCCTGAATATCCCAGCCAGTTCCCCAGGCCTTAAGTGAATATGGTATTCCATATGGATTCTGGCCCAAAGTCTCATTAAGACCAGCCATAGAATTAACTACCAGCCCACGCAGATACGAAGAAAACTCTTCATCATTTATTCGCTCTAATGCCCTGGCTGCCACCCAGCCCAGCTCATTAAAGGCTTCCTCTATTATGGCCTTATTCGAGAGCACATAGTCCTTATACTCCTCTTCGCCTGTAGTTATCAAAAGCTCCAGTGCCGCATGCATTTTAGAAGCCTTTGCCTCATCGTCCTTGGTGTTCCTATATAATTCTTGTGAAACCCTGAGTGCAGCCTCCGAAAGTGTCTCCTCACCCAGCCTGCCATCATAACCCCTCATAGCGCGCGAAGCAGCTGCCAGCTGGGCTGCCACAGTCAGCTCACGCCTTGGATTATTCTCTGTGAACACCCATCTATCGTCAGCATCGCCCTTGACTCCGCCCGTCATGACAGACGCATCACCTAAAAGCACGTACTGCCTCACGTCATTGCATATAATTCCTCTGTATAAACGCCCCAGCGAATTATATCCACCTAGTATAGAAAGAAGCCCATGCTCTATCTGCTGCTGCACATCATTTTTTCCATCTGGCTGATGTATTTCCACGGTATGGTTTTTCTGGTCTATAGTAGAAGAATCAAGATACACGTCAAATGCTTCATACGCCAGTGCCAGCTTATAAACCTCTCCCGCCTGCGATTCGATTCTAAGATCGTAGTCGCCTGCATCATGCCAACCACCAGCATCCAGCCCTGGCACATGATCAAAAGACTTATACTTTGTAAGCGTGTCAGGTCCCTGCACATAGCCGTCGAAATGATTGTAATTTACTGGCGCCATCAAAGCATCATCGCTATGGCAATGTCCGTGCCATACACGATACTTTTCAGACACCCTCATGTGGCACATCTGAACCGGCAAAAAATACTCTAAAACTGGCTGCCAAACTCCTCGGTCATATACATCCTTTGCTATTCTAAATTTATTAGAATAAACGCCTGCATACTCCACCATATAAAGTCCATTTTCCTGGACATCGCTAAAATCAAACCTTACATACTTATACCTTAGAAAATCCGATGTAGCAGCCACATCAATCTCAAGGACCTCATGTACTCCTAACCTATCTATCCTATAAAGATGCGCATTTTCAGTCTCTAACCTCTTGTCCAGCTCCACTATCGCATACTTTGTCTGCTTCGGGTGATAACCTACATTTGACACCTCCACCACAGGCTTATAAATGTGAGCAGCCTCCAAATTTGGCAACAGTTTCCATGAAAGCACCCTTCCTGTAGTCCCCACCGGAAGTTCACTGCTTAGGACGAACCAGCCATTGTTGTGATTAAATCTGCCATCATAGAGCTTCATCTGTACATCAGACACCACGCTAAAGCTGTGCTCCCTGTCCTCTGGCACAGCCGTAAAATGATAGCCCGACGCATAAGGCTCGCCTATCAAATCATCCGCTACCATAGGATTGTAGCCATTTCTATAGCCCACCAGCCTATCCTTATCAGCTAGTCCCGCGTCAAATGCATACACCCCTGCCGCGTCCACATTTGCAGGCAGACTGATAGCCGGGCCGTTTGGCTGACTAGGGAATAGTCCCTCAGTCTCGTCCATGATAAAGCATTTGCCGACAAAGTAGAGAGGCACCATTTCCAGGTTAAAGCATGCCTTTCCCAAAAGACACTCCGGCAGAGGCTGCTTTAAATCTAACGATATCTCCACTCCTCCATCTATAGCTTTGCAAATAACAGAATAATCCAGCGTTACATCTGGATAAATAAGCGGATTAAACCCCTTTAAATGCGCATTAGTATTAGGATAATGAAGCTTAATCTCCACCGTACCAGCTTCTTTATCTATCACTCTATCTACAAGAGCAGGCGTAGGCTGCCACTGTCCAGGCGTCTGCTCAAAGCGCAAATCCACACCCTGCGCCATGCGCTTATCATTCATGATAAGTGTCACGCCACTCTGATGTCCCTCAGGATAAAAATCATTGAATGTCATGATTTCAATGCCAGAAAAGTTAAAGCATCCCGTCTTCTCATCTAGTCTAAATTCCATTTGCTATCCCTCCCTTATAGCCTTATTCATAGCATTTAATACCTTCTTTTTATCCGCACTCCAAAGCGGTGCGATTAAAAGCCTTTTATCTCCATCCCCTGTCAGCCGATGAACCACCATATCCTTTGGCAAAAGCTTTAAGCATTCTACCACTAAAGAAATATATTCCTCCATAGACATGCACTTAAACTTACCTGCTACAAAGTCAAGCGCCAAATCTGTTCCGGCTAGCACATGCAGCAAAGACAGCTTAATTCCCTTCGCCCCAGAAGCAGCCACATAGGAAACCGTCGCCTTCATCATCTCCTCAGTTTCACCTGGCAAACCTAATATAACATGGGTAATGACCTCGATTCCAGCATTATTTAATCGACTTAACGCCCCATCATAAACCCTTAGCTCATATCCTCTCCTTATATACTTCGCGGTCGCCTCATGAATAGTCTGAAGTCCCAGCTCCACCCAGACAGGCTTAAACTCATTTAGCTCCTTTAAGCCCTCCAGCATACCTTCAGAAATGCAGTCAGGCCTAGTTCCTATACTCACTGCCACCACCTCAGGGTGATTTATAGCCTCTCTAAATTTCGCCAAAAGCACATCCTCATCACCGTAGGTAGAGGTGAAGCTTTGAAAGTATGCGATGTATTTTGCGCCAGCGCCCGCCTTTGCTGCCACACGCTCCTTCGCAGCCTCCAGCTGCTCTGTGACAGTCATCGTTCCAGATGCCCTCACTGCGAATTCGCCGCTTCCCCCGGCAGAACAAAAAATGCAGCCTCCCACCCCTATCGTGCCATCACGATTAGGGCAGGTGCAGCCTGCATCTATAGAAAGCTTATATACTTTTGTTCCAAATCTATCCTTAAGATATTGATTTAATGAGTAATATTCCATTTCACCTACCCAAGTCTTCCACTCACCACTCTGTCAAGCCCTGCCAGATCCTTCGACACGCACACATCACTAAAGCCAGCTTCAGCCATAAGCGACGAAACAGCTTCACCTTGCTCACAGCCTATCTCAAATACCAAAATTCCGCCGCGTTTTAAATACTTAACCGAGTCAGACACTATCCGCCTGTAAAATACAAGGCCATCCTCTCCGCCATCTAAAGCCAGTCTTGGCTCGAAGTCCTTGACCTCGCTGTCTAGTTCCTCTATCACAGAAGGCGGAATATAGGGCGGATTAGAAAGAATCATATCAAAGCCACCCTCGCTATCAATAGATGGTAATGCAAAAAACAAATCCCCCTGATAAAATCTGATAGATTTATCCATCTCATTTAAAGCAGCATTAGAAGCAGCCAAAGAAAGTGCCTCAGCTGACACATCACAGGCAGTAGTCGAAACCTTAAAGCCAAGCGAAGAAAGCTTCCCCGTAGCCGCTATCGCAATGCAGCCGCTGCCGGTGCACATATCCAAAAGACGCACTTCACGACTAAAAACGCCATCAGAGGCATCTGCAGACAAGCCCCTTAAAGCTGCCAGCGCCACCGCCTTCTCTATCAGCACCTCAGTATCCAGCCTCGGTATCAAAACAGCCGGCGATACCTTAATTTTATATCCGCAAAACTCTGTCTCGCCCACTATGTACTGTAGCGGCTCACCTTTAAGGCGACGAGAAATCTTCTCATCTAAAAGCGCCTTTTCCTCTTCTGTTAAATTCTTATCTCCATAAAGCAACCACTCCGCAGCAGTAATGCCGCGGAGTGCTAATAGTTCGTGCCTAGGAATCACGCTATAATCTTTCATCTTCACCTACGTATGGCTTGTGTGGATTTACGGTCATGTATGCTGGACGCATAATCTTACCCTTGTGGCAGATTTCTTCCATGCGGTGTGCTGACCAGCCCGCGATACGCGCGATGGCAAATATAGGTGTATAAAGCTCAAGTGGAAGTCCAAGCATCTGATATACAAAGCCTGAATAGAAGTCCACATTTAAGCAGACACCCTTAAACATCTTTCTCTTCTTCGCAATGATCTCCGGTGCTAGTCTGGCAACAGTCTCATAGAGCTGGTACTCCTTAAGCATGCCCTTCTCCTCTGCCAGCTCCTGAACGAAGCCATGAAGAGTAACCGCACGTGGGTCTGATACAGAGTAGATCGCATGTCCCATACCATAGATAAGTCCTGCATTATCAAATGCATAACCATTCAAAAGTGCCTCGAGGTACTCTCTAACCTCTTCCTCATCCTCCCAATTCTTAAGATGAGACTTCATATCAGCGAACATCTGAACCACCTTGATATTCGCACCACCATGCTTAGGTCCCTTAAGGGAGCCAAGAGCAGCTGCTATGGTAGCATAGGTATCAGTACCAGATGAGCTTACAAGGTGTGTGGTAAAGGTCGAGTTATTTCCGCCGCCGTGCTCCATATGGAGAATGAGAGCTACATCCAAAAGCTTCGCCTCAAGAGGTGTGAACTGTCCATCCGGGCGCAGCAAATGCAATATATTCTCCGCTGTAGAATACTCCGGCTTAGGCTGGTGAATGATAAGTGATGCATCATTATAGTAATAATTATACACCTGATATCCGTACACGCTGAGAAGTGGAAACTCTGCGATGAGCGCGATACACTGACGAAGTACATTCTCCTCTGAGGTATCATCTGCCGCATCGTCATAGCTGTACAGGGTGAGCACTGAGCGCGCGAGCGAGTTCATCATATCCTTAGAAGGCTTCTTCATGATGACATCTCTCACGAAATTAGGCGGCAAAGTTCTATATGCAGCCAAAAGCTTCTTAAAATCGCGAAGCTGTCCTGATGTAGGAAGCTGTCCAAACATAAGAAGATATGTGCACTCCTCGAAGCCATAGTGCATCTCATGAGGCTGATTCTTTACGATATCACGAACATTATAGCCTCTGTAGAAAAGCTGTCCGTCGCAAGGCTGCTCCACACCATCTACCATGGTCTTAGAGTTTACCTCAGCGATATTAGTAATACCTACTAGAACTCCCTTACCCTTTTCGTCGCGAAGACCACGCTTTACATCATAGGTAGTGTAAAGCTCAGGCGGAATATAAGAAGACTGGTGTGCAAGCTTCGTGAGCTTCACAATATCAGGGGTTATCTCGCTGTAATTCTCTATAGACATATTACCCTCCTGTAGATACAGTATATAAAAACTAACCAAATTTACCGATATATTCTCATTACTATATCACAAATATTGAATTCTCACAAGGAGATTTATAGCTCTACACTACCGGCATTCTAAAGAAAAATGTCGCTCCACCAGCTGTATTATTGTAAACACCATAATCAGCCTCATGCAAAATCAGAATATTCTTGCAGATAGAAAGCCCAAGTCCAGTGCCCTTTATAGCGCGCTTGTGAGCCTTGTCCACCTTATAATAGCGATCCCAGACATAAGGAAGATTCTCTGGAGACACGCCATCTCCGCTGTCTATCACATCTATGGTGACCTTGCCCTCCCTTACACTCTGTCTTACGATTACCTTCTTGTCATCTCCAGTATAATTTATGGCATTATTTATAAGATTATATAGCACCTGATATATTTTAGCCTCATCGGCTTCTACCCACGCCTCAGTTTCATACTCAAAGGAGATGCTGTAGCCCTCCTGCTCCTGAAGCTTGTTATATCTCTCCAAGACTGAAGCTATGGACTTAGTCAGATTATATCTGCTTTTCTCTATAGATATAACGCCCGCCTTCAGCTTGCTGATGTCTAACATATCATTTACAAGCCCAGTCAGTCTCTCCGTCTCATCTATTATGATCTGAACATTTTCTGGTGTATTCTCACCTGGCAAATCCCTCATGACCTCCGCATATCCAGATATCATAGTAAGCGGCGTTCTTAGATCATGCGATACATTTGCTAATAGCTCCCTCTGAAAGCCCTCTGTCTTATTCAGCTCTGCTGCAGCAAAGTTTAAGGTATCCGAAAGCTGTGCGACCTCTAGATAGTCACGGCTGTCGAAGGTCACGGAGTAATCGCCCGCAGCCAGCTTTTTAGCGGACTCATTCATCCTTCCAAGAGACCCGGATATTACTCTGCTGGTGATAAAGCCAGCCAGAACAGCCACTACTATCATGATAATAGATATAATCCAAAGCTGCTTTTTTAAGGTGCTGACCGTAGCATCCACTGGCGTAAGAACAGAGTTAACCATTAACACCCGCTCTGAGCCATTCACATTCAAAATTTTCACATAGACCATAGATTCAGCTTCAGCATTTCCAACATTTTGTCTGAAATGCTCACCCTCAGGATCTCCCATAAGAAAGCCCTTCATGCTGTATCCATGCTCCACACCGCCGTTTTCTGATGAATTCGGTCCTTTAAATCTGTGCTCCTCCATATAAAAAAACATTTCACCTATTCGGTCTGTTTCTTCTCTAAGGTCGGAGCCCTTAAACTCAGCCACAGTCTCTCCGCCAGCGGCCTTTGCATCCTCGTAAAATTCAAAAAACATTCTTCTTGGGATCGAGTTCATCTTTGAGTTTGGAATGTATTCTGCGTTGAACAAAAGCTCTCCATCAGAATCCGTGACAAGTATCGCCACATTTTCTGATGCAGCCAGCTCATCTAAGCTTTGAGCCACATCCACATCCTCTGAATTCAAAAGCTGTACTGCTTCGTTTACCACAGCCCTTGTTTCCACAGCCTTTATCTGCTTATAAAAGGTTCCAAGATACCCTATCTGAAAAAACCAAAGTACAGATAACAGGACTACCACAAATGCTAAGAATATGAAAAAAAGCTTCCATTTTAACCTGATTTTATGCATCGAATCTATACCCCACTCCGCGCAAGGTCACTAGCTTTTCCCTGTATGGTCCAAGACTTGACCTAAGCATCTTTATATGCGTATCCAGCGTCCTGTCATCACCATAATAATCATAGCCCCAGACCTCTGTGATAAGCTTTTCTCTGCTGAGCGCTATGTTTTTATTCCTTACCAAGAAAAACAAAAGATCATATTCCTTTGGACTAAGCTCCACTCTCACTCCATCCACAGCTACAGTTCTGGCAGTAAAGTTTACCTCCAGTCCATCCACTTTAAAGATTTCCATCTTGACCTTATCTTCATCCTGACTTCCGCTTCTTGTGAGCACAGCCTTTATGCGCATCATGAGCTCCTTAGGCGAAAAAGGCTTTACTACATAGTCATCCACACCTACCTCGAAGCCATGAATTCTGTCATACTCCTCGCCTCTGGCTGAAAGCATAATAACAGGAGTATTCGCTGTCTTTCTAATCTCTGAGACAGCAGAAAATCCATCCAAATCAGGCATCATAACATCCATTATTATGATATCAAAGCTTTCTCTTCTGCATAGCTTCACCGCCTCCATGCCATCAGCAGCCTCGAAGACCTCATAGCCCTCGAACTCACCATACTTTCTGATAATAGCTCTGATTCTATCCTCGTCATCCACCACTAATATTCTTCTCATTTGCATTACTCCTATGTGTTTGAACATAATTATAGCCTTCAAAGGTGATGAACCTGTGAAGGCTAGGTAAAAAATCTAAGTTTTTAGAATCTTCCTCTCGCTTTTCTAAGCTCCATTGAAAACCACACGTAAGCTATAATAAAAACAAGCGTAAGAATAGCAGAAAAGACCCTTGAAACATCTGTGAGTACAACATCGAGTAAGAAGCCACTCACCCCGTATATAATACAGATAACACCGAATATCAGGATCCGAGGAAACATGTACAGTGTCATTCCCTTCATATCTGAAATTCTGCTTTCAGGCGGCAAAAACAGCGATGAAAGCTGCTCCTTTTTCTTACATAAAAACGCACTTATAATCACATAAATTCCAAGCATTGTAATTATAATATCTACGAAAACAAAAACATTAAAATGAGCCATAATATCAATCAAAAGTAACTAACAAATTTATCTGACCAAAAGGATACACTACAGGAATTTTCATTATACTCTTACCGCTCACCTTACCCGAAGTCTCCTCGTAAGGTGGCTCAAGAGAGCATTCTATAGAGTATTCATTACTCATGTTCACTGAGAAGAGTCCATTGTGAAGATTTAAGAAATCCTCCAGTGAAGCCTCCACATATTCATCATATTCGCTAAACTGCTCCTTAGCATATCTGCTGGCAAACTCCAGCGCTGTATCCTCAGGAAAATCTGCCATAGAGGTGTAGGTATTCGCAGCCTCTATTCTCTGACATACTATTCTGTTACCAGAATACTCTTTTATAACCTCTGGCATCATAGGAATAAAATCAGAGCCTATAAATCTGACGAGATTATTAAACAAGAGGTTCAAATACATAACCACATACTCTGAAACAGGCTGCTCTGCCATGACAAAGAATTTAGAAATAAGCTGGCGAACCTTATCCTTATTCTCAAATTCACCGTCGAGGTCAGACATCTCATTCTCAGCCTGATAAGCATTTACAAGTCTTTCGAATTCCTTATTGTCAAAGATGCCCTCATCCACCATGACCTGTCCAAGAAGAAGATAGTCAGCGCCCTGAGACCTAAGCAAATCCTCGACCTGCTCCCACGAAAGATAGCCTCTTTCAAGAGCTATTTCACCGAATCTCTTATCCTCTCGGCTCTGAAGAAATACACACTCATCTACTTCCTCAGCTGTCATAAGACCTCTGTGCATCGCAAAAGTTCCAAGCTTTATACGAGCGGATGAGGCCTTTGTAATAGCACCCATAAGCTGCTCTGTAGAAACTATGCCCTGTCTAAGTAAATATCCGCCAAAAAACTGTGTATACATACTTTAAACCCCCGCAAATCTCTTTTCGAGAATAGTCTTTATCTGCTTCTTGTCAAATGGCTTCTGCACAAAGTCCTTCGCACCAGCTTCTATAGCATTCTTAAGCTGCTGCTGTGTTCCCATGGAAGACACCATAATAATATCTGCCTTTGGAAACTCCGTGCAGATTTCCTGTACAGCAGTCACACCATCCTTTAAAGGCATAACGATATCAAAGAATGCTAGATTTGGCTGCTTCTCCTTAAATATATCCACAGCCTCCTGTCCATTCTTTGCCTCGATAAATTCTACATCAGAAAGGAAGCTGGCTACAGTATCCTTCAGCTGCTTTCTTGCCAGAATAGAATCATCACACACTAAAATAAGCGGCATCCCCAAATCCCCCTTAAAACTAATACATTAAACTCATAATTACACCAAATATGGCACCTGCTATCAAAAGAACAGCCATAATAAGTGCCACCATTTGATTAATCTTTTGCTTCTTTTTCATTACTTCTCTCCAAGCTAGAATTATGGTTGAAGTTTATCATAACTGTTTTCTCTTCGCAAGAATAAAAAAATCCACAGTGCTTCGGGAAACACTGTGGATTCAAGATAACGTAAATTATAATAAGCCAACTACACCTACAGCTATGATAGCTCCGATAGATGAACCTACTAAATTCACAAGAATCTGATACTGCCAGTCTACCTTTTCTCCGTTCTTAGTTGGGAAAGGAAGAATCGCAAACCAGATACTTGAAAATACTGATCTCATAGCGTTCATAGAGAATCCAGTAGAGTTAAGCGAAAGAGCCATGATCATAACCACTGCAAATCCAGCCACACCACATACAAGTGAAGCCATTTCTCCAGATGCTGCGCCCAGGCAAAGAAGCAGCATGAAGAAGAAAACAAATGTGGCAATAATCTCCTGCACTATGTTAAGGACAAGATTCTTTTCTACTGGATAAGCAGAGAAGATACCGCGCTTAGCCACGCCCTCTGAAGCCTTAAAGCTGTCCCAGAAGAATATCATGCAAAGAACCTCTGCACAGCCTGCAGCTAAAAACTCCATGAGCATAAAAAGAAGTGCCTCATTAACAGCTAATCCACCAAATATAATGCTTCCAAGAACCACACCTGGATTCAGATAAGCAGGACCATTCATACACTTTGCGATAGTAACACCCATTCCAACTGCCAGCGACCATGTGACAGCCAGCTCAATGTAATTCAGCTTTCCAATAAGTGTGTTCTTAAGAGTAATATTACACATATATGCATAGCCAATCAAAAGAAATACTAAGCTCCCTACAAACTCAGATAAATAAACCATACAAAACCTCCTTGTGCTAAGCCTTAAGCTCAGCTAAAACATTTTTATAAAGCTCCAGAAATTCATTATATGATGCATTTATATCATCCACACGGCCCTCCTTCCCTGCGAATTCGTGTTCCTTTGCCAGAGCCGATAAAGACTCTGCACCGATAGTCAGGGAAGTAGATTTAATAGCATGCGCCATAACAGCATAATTCTTCCAGTCCTTCGCCTCATAGTAGCTCATCAGGCTACTAAGCTTCTCATCTGCCTCCTCCAGATATGCCTCCACCATCTCCTGATAGAACTCAGGATCATCTGCACAGTATTCCATACCCAAATCTTTATTAATTAATGACATAAAACCTCCTAAAAATAATATATTATTCTTCTATAACCACCTTATCAGCCGGAAGATATTTTAACATACATTCCGTGAGCGCATCCATCTTTACAGGCTTACTTAGGTATGCGCTAAAGCCCTCCTTCAGATACATTTCCTCTACACCTAAAATGGCATTTGCGGTAAGCATAACTATAGGAACATTGGAAATCTTTTCAGAGTGCTCTTCCTTAAGCTTCTTAAATGTTTCGATTCCATCCATCTCAGGCATCATATGATCAAGGAAAATCATATCATACTGCTTTCCACCTGCGATGAGTTCTATCGCTTCCTTTCCACTAAGTGCAGTCTCGATATTAGCTCCGGTTCTCTTTAGCAGACCCTGCATAACCTTAAGGTTCATCTGTACATCATCCACCACCAGGATATTGGCAGTCTTCGCACTGAACTTATTGCCCTTCTTCTCTTCCTTCTTTTCACTGCCAGCTCCAAAGCTGCCCGCATTTGACGCATCTACCACCACCTGTGGAATAGTAACAGTAAATGTGGAGCCATTACCATATTCGGATTCGACAGCTATAGTTCCACCCATGAGCTCTACCAACTGCTTCGCGATAGAAAGGCCAAGACCAGTTCCCTCGATATTTCTATTCTTCTTCTCATCCAGGCGTCTAAATGAAGTGAACAGATCCTCCATACTCTCAGGCTTAATACCGATACCAGTATCCTTTACGCTGACGCACAGACTGTTTTTATTTGTGTCATCGTTTATCCACTTGACAGTCATAGTAACACTTCCCTCAGGAGTGTACTTGACTGCATTCGTGAGAAGATTCACGATTATCTGCCTGATTCGTATCTCGTCGCCCTGCAGCACCTTAGGTAGATAATCATCTCTTACCACTGAAAACTTAAGTCCCTTATCCTTCATTCGAAGAGATATAAGATTCATGCAGTTTCCAATCATATCAGAAAGTGAATAATCTACAGTTACGATATCCAGCTTATCAGACTCTATCTTAGAGAAATCCAGTATGTCGTTTATAATCGAAAGAAGCGACTCACCGGCAGACTGAATATTTCTTGCATACTCTAAAACATTTTCGTCCTTACACTCGCGGATTAAAATTTCATCCATACCAAGCACAGCATTTATAGGTGTTCTGATCTCGTGAGACATATTCGCAAGGAAGCGACCCTTTGCCTCATTTGCAGCAAATGCTTCCTCCTTAGCCGCAGTCAGCACGACGATAATCTTATTAGTAACCCAAAGGGTGAGCGCCACACCGAGCACCAGACAGATTACAAGTGCCATCAGAATACTTGAGCTTAAGGTCTTCTGAGAGTTTTCTATTACATCCTTCGAGATAGCTGCCACCACATACCAGTCACAGCCGGTCTCCTTACTGAAGAACAGACATCTGTCCTTTCCATCAAAGTCTGTGATTTCATAATTATCTGACAGTTCATCTGAATTCTTCAGATCCTTTGCCAACGCATTATACGATTCAAACGGAACCTCCGCGAGGTTCTGCGGATCACCATCTCTGTAGTCAAACTCGCTATTGTCATGAGTTATAATATAGCCATCCGATGAAACTAAAAACAGATAGCTGTCCTCTGGCAAATCCTGCTCCTTCGTGATGTGCAGAATCTTATCCACGAACACATCCAGTGCTAATACACCTCTGAAACACCTGGTATCGTCGAATACCTTTATAGAGATAGTAACTACATATCTGCCTGTGAGCGAATCGATATACGGAATCGAGTAGTAAACATTATTCGCGCTCTGCGCCCCGACATAATAATCCTTCTTAGTAAAATCTATATCGTCCTCAGGCTCATATCGAATACCCGATGCCATATCATTTTCTGTACTTACAAAGTACAGATCAAAGATAAAGCCATCATAGTTATAATCCTCGACCACTCTGACCAGATATTCCTCCATTGACTCATGGTCGAATTTGTTCATGATTTCTATGCTCGCCTTTTGGTTTAAAACGATCTGCGTCACACGCTCCATCCAGGTCGCGGTCTCCTTGTTCGTCTTATGTGCAAGCATCTGATAATGAGCCAAGACCTCATCATTCATCTGCTGAGTGGCAAAGCCAGTAGCGATCTTAGATATCACTCCAAAGAATATAATAATAACCACTACCACATACAGAATAACCTTATTCTGCATATTCTTACCCTCAGTGTTAAGCTGCGAGTTCAGGGCGCTATTGCCATATCGCTTTTCTGATAGATGTCTCTGAGACAGAATGAGAATAACTGAAATAAACATTCCCATCTGCAGCCAGGAAAAGCCATACATAGAAACCTGAAGAATCTCACCTACAGTAGGAAATACTATGTAAGATATCAGAGACATTTTCTCGTCTGAGGCAAGAATCTTTCTGTGCATAAAAATGAAAAATCCAAGCCAAATAAACAGTAAAATGGTAGAGACCAGTGACAGTCCAAAAAGCGAACCTCTGTGATACACATTTTTCTCGTCGACATAATAAAGAAAACCTGTAAAAAGGTTCACTATCAAAAGAAGTGCCCCAAGCGCCATTATCACATCATTGACAATACGCCACCTTTTTTTTGGGGTTCCCCCATTTCTGATAACCAGTTCGTATGCATAGTTTATCAAAAACCAAATGCCAAGGCTGTTAAACAGATAATAGCAAAGATTCGATATGGTCACTCCAGCTATGGCTGTAGGAGTCATAACACCTCTGAATACATGCGCTGTCAAATCTGAGATCATGGTAAGAGCTACATCTAAAACCAGTCCCAATATGTAAAGATCAGCCCTTCTTCTGTTCTTTCCTAAAAAGACGGTTCCGAAGAACAGAAAAAACAGACACCCCGCAAAAATGAGCTCTAAGGTTAGATTGAATCTTACGATTCCGCTAGTAGTAATAAAAATGTTGTTCATATAATCACCTTAAAAGTACTTTTCCTTCAGTGCATCCACGATCCCCTTTTGCTTTACTGCATCCAGTGAACGATCCAACTCCTCACGAAGCTCTTCGTTCTCCTTTAACACACACATACAAAACGGCTCACTCTCCGTGGATTTCCAAACTGTTTTAAAGCTGCTCTCCACTCCTTTTAAGCAGTAGGCTGCCACCACTTCGTCTGATATCACAGCCTGAAGGTTTCCTTTTTTCAGCTCTTCAAAGGCGTACACCACAGTTTCGTACTGCTTAAGCTTTATATCTATTCCGCTTTCTATCTGCTGCTGCACATACAGATCTGAAGTCGAGCAAAGGTGTACTCCCACCAGTTTCCCATCTAAATCCTTAACCGCTGCTATATCCGAATCCTTCGGAACCACTAGACATATCGAATTATCCATATAGCTTTCGGTCAGAGCATATTTTTCCTCACGCTCCCTCGTCTTACTCAGGCTGGATGCTATCACATCATATTCGCCCTTTTCGAGGCCTGTGAAAATGGAATCCCACGGCATCTCCACCACCTGAGTCTGTAACCCCAGCTCTTCTGCCACAGCCTGTATCAGCTCCATATCCACGCCACAGTATTCACCATTTTCATCCTTATACTCCATCGGTCCGTAATTCATTTCAGCACCGACCTTAAGTATACCCTCTTCTATAGTCAGCGATTTTTCTTCCCTGGCAACACCGGCTCCCTGCATCTGACAAGCTACCATAGATACGCATAGTATCGCCATCGATATGATACAATACACCCTTTTTTTCATATGTTTATTACCAAAGCTTTTTCGCTCAAAATACAATGATCATGGCATATTATACCAAACCCTATCAGGCTTTGCACTAGACTTTTATAAAAAAAGATGGCTCAGTCTCCTGAACCATCCAAATAGAAACGGTATTAATCTGCGAATAACGCTGTCGAAAGATATCTATCACCATTATCTGGGAGCAGCACGACGATTTTCTTTCCAGCATTCTCTGGCCTCTTTGCCAGTTCTATAGCAGCAAATGCAGCGGCTCCGGAAGATATTCCCACGAGAACACCCTCCTTCTTTCCGATAAGCTTTCCTGTTGCAAAAGCATCCTCATTGCTTACAGGAATGATCTCGTCATACACCTTTGTATTTAAGACCTCTGGCACAAAGCCGGCTCCGATTCCCTGAATCTTATGTCCGCCTGCTCTGCCCTCTGAAAGCACTGGTGAATCCTTTGGCTCTACAGCCACGATTTTCACATTAGGATTCTTCTCCTTTAAGTACTCACCTACACCTGTGATAGTACCACCTGTACCTACACCTGCTACGAAGATATCTACCTCTCCATCTGTATCCTCCCAAATTTCTGGACCAGTGGTAAGTCTGTGAATCTCTGGGTTCGCTGGGTTTACGAACTGTCCAGCTATGATGCTGTTTGGATTTTCCTTCTGAAGCTCCTCAGCCTTTGCGATAGCTCCCTTCATGCCCTTAGCACCCTCTGATAAAACCACCTCAGAACCATAAGCCTTCATAAGAGCGATACGCTCTGCCGACATGGTATCTGGCATAACTATGATAGTTCTATAGCCTCTGGCTGCTGCCACTGAAGCGATTCCGATACCTGTATTTCCGCTGGTAGGTTCTATGATAACTGAGCCCTCCACCAGCCTGCCGTTTTTCTCAGCATCGTCTATGATGTTCTTAGCCACACGATCCTTGACAGAACCTGCTGGGTTAAGACCCTCGATCTTAGCTAAAATAGTAGCTTTAAGCCCCTTTTCCTTTTCAATATTTCCAAACTCTACCAGCGGAGTCCTTCCGATTACATCAGCCACTGACTTATAAATATTTGCCATCTCTATGCCTTTCTTAAACTTTATTCTGTCGACGCCTTTGTCGCAGAATATATTATAAAACTAAATCGCATCTCATGCAAATCTATTATATTTCAGCAAATGCCTGCTCCAGATCTGCGATGATGTCATCTATATGCTCTGTTCCGATAGAAAGTCTGATGGTGCTCTGGTTTATACCCTGATCCAAAAGCTCCTCATCGGTAAGCTGTGAGTGAGTGGTAGATGCTGGGTGAATTACCAGACTCTTAACATCCGCTACATTTGCAAGAAGCGAGAATATCTCCAGCTTGTCGATAAATTTCCAGGCCTCCTCTTTTCCTCCCTTGATATCAAAGGTGAAGATACTTGCACCGCCGTTTGGGAAGTACTTCTCATAGAGCTCATGATCTGGATGGTCAGTGAGTGAAGGGTGATTAACCTTTGCTACCTTAGGATGATTCTTTAAGAACTCTACCACCTTCTTGGTATTCTCAGCATGACGATCAAGTCTAAGAGAGAGTGTCTCTGTTCCCTGAAGCAGCAAGAATGCATTGAATGGTGAAATGGTAGCACCTGTATCACGAAGGAGAATCGCTCTTATAAACGTCACGAAAGCTGCTGGACCAAGTGCATCATAGAAGCTGATTCCGTGATAGCTAGGATTAGGCTCGGCAATGTTCGCATACTTGCCGCTCGCCTTCCAGTCGAACTTTCCACCCTCTACGATGATACCGCCAAGTGTGGTTCCATGTCCGCCGATGTACTTGGTGGCTGAGTGAACTACGATGTCTGCGCCATGCTCTAATGGTCTAAACCAGTATGGTGTTCCGAAGGTATTATCCACTACTACCGGAAGTCCAGCTGCATGTGCGATCTCTGCGATAGCATCGATATTTGGAATATCTGCATTTGGATTTCCCAAGGTTTCAAGATAAATAGCTCTTGTGTTGTCCTGAATAGCTGCCTTAACCTCGTCTAAGTTATGCGCATCCACGAAGGTAGTAGAAATCCCATACTGCGTAAGTGTGTGTGCAAGAAGATTATAGCTTCCACCGTAGATGGTCTTCTGCGCTACTATATGTCCGCCATTTGCTGCGAGAGCCTGAATGGTATAGGTGATAGCTGCTGCACCGGAAGCTACTGCAAGCGCTGCAGAACCGCCCTCCAACGCTGCTATTCTCTTCTCGAAAACCTCCTGCGTAGAGTTTGTAAGTCTTCCATAGATATTACCTGCATCAGCAAGTCCAAATCTGTCTGCTGCATGCTGTGAATTCTTAAATACATATGATGTAGTCTGGTAAATAGGAACCGCTCTAGAATCTGTAGCTGGATCTGGCTGCTCCTGTCCCACATGTAACTGTAATGTCTCAAATCTATACTTACTCATAATTTTTATCCCCTTTCATCTCCTATCTTTCCTGTAGGTTATGCATGCATTATACATCCGCATTTCCTACTTGTCTACTAGGCGTTAATTAGAACCAGTGATAACCGCTGCTTATCACAGCCCCGGCTCGTTCTCCTGTCCCGGCTCGTTCTCCTGCCCTGACTCGTTCTCCAGCCCCGACTCGTGGTCTTAATTTGCTACTTAGCCTCTCAAGACCAAAATCAGCTTGCTTTTGGTCTTAGGATAGCCAATTCAACCCACAAGACCAGAAAAATGCTATTTTGTTCACACTTTGTTCACAAGTAGCCAAAAAACAGCCACTTTTTGGTCTTCTCAGTGTATTCAGAAAATTAAGACCAACAGTCTGGGCTAGCCATAGCTCTCATGTTAGTAAAACCTGTACAATCTTGGACAGCCATTACTCTCATGTTAGTAAAACCTGTACAGTCTGGGACAGATGTAACCTTCATGTTAATATAAAAACAGGGCACCGCCTCATCAGCAAATGCCCTGTCAAAATACTAAAACTATATATTACATTCTTTTCAATTCACTAAGCACATTCTTGACATTCTTCTTGGCTTCAGCCACAGTCCTCTTCGCATCCTTAATCTTAGACTGCACATACAAATCTACTAAGAATCCGTCACAGAACAAATCGATAATCTTCGTGAACCCTGTAAGATTTATGGAATAAGCGCCACCTCGCGACTGCACATCTCTTAGTTCTCTGCTAAAGCTGGCCAGTTCTCTTTGTGCTATCTCCATACTCTCCTGCGCCTTATTCATTCTGGAATGCTTCATAAGTCCTGTGAAGAAATCGCCTCCGAGCATATCAAAGATTCCCCAGTTCCCAGCCTTATCCAAATACATCTCAGCATCATCCAACGCATTCAGTGCTCGCTCGCCTGCCACTATCGCCTCGCGAACCTCTTTTTCCTTATCATACATATCCATACCCCTCAATAACAGCTAAACCAAAGCTCTTCCAATCAATGAAAACAAACCGCCTACGATAAGTAAAACTATCGCAACATAAATGGCTCCCGAGAAAACAAGTCCCACTAAAAAAAGTGGGAAGCATACAATGGCAAGCACTACCTTTGTCACTCCCCAGGCTGCCTTCATTGCAAAGCCAAACACCTTAATAATAAAAGAAACAAGAAGTACGAAAAATAACAATGTCAACATATTCCCATCCCCTTTCGAATACATTTGTTATAATGAATACAGTATATCAGCACAATGTATCTAAGAAAATGAATGTTTGAGCAAAATAAAGCCTTTATTTTGCTATTCTTTCAAATATTTCTCAGCCTGCAGGTTAAACATCTGCGCATATTTGCCATTTAAAGCCATAAGCTCATCATGGCTGCCCTCTTCTATGATATGTCCGTTTTCCAGCATGAAAATTCTATCTGCTATACATGTAGTGGACAACCTGTGTGAAATGAAAATAACTGTCTTATCCTTCGCAAGCTCCAGCATGTTTTTATTAAGATTATACTCGCTGATAGGATCTAGGGCACTCGATGGCTCATCCATTATAATATAATCAAAGTGACTAAAAAATACTCTGGCAACGGCTACCTTTTGAGCCTCACCACCGGAAAGATTCGTTCCATCGGAGAAATACTCCTTCGTCAGCTGAGACCTAAGCCCATTTGGCAATGTATTGAACCTAGCCAAAAACCCGCTCTTTTCCATGGCTTCCATAGCCTCATCTTCTTTGTCTTCCTTAAGAAAATCCATGGCAATATTTTCACCCACAGACGCAGCAAATATCTGAAAATGCTGGAAAACTACACCGAACCTGTCTCTGTATTCCTTTACGTCAAGATTTCTTATATCCTGACTATCATCCCCACTCACCTGAGAAATGCTTCCCTCTGAAACATCATACAGCCTCATCAAAAGCTTCACAAGCGTAGATTTTCCGGCACCATTGTAGCCTACGATAGCTATCTTTTCTCCAGGATGAATCATCATATTTATATTCTCAAGGCTTGGCTTCTCTGCACCCTGATACTTAAAGGTGACACCTTTAAGCTCAAGTCCGGCTTTGTCGAGCGGCTTCGAACCGATATGAGTCTCAATGGAAGGCTTATACTCCAAAAAGGCTTTGAATTTATCCGTGTACAACGCACACTCTAAAAAGCGCATGAGCACATCCACAAACTGAGTCATTCTCCTTGCAAATCTGTTCGTGGCAGATAGAAGAGCTGCGAAATCGCCCAACGAAAGATTTCCCACTACCACTATCTTATATGACAGGTAAAGGAGCATAAGCAACGTCAGAAATGTTTCCTGTCCAAAATCAGAAAGAAACTTTAACAGAGCCAGCTTAGGATTTTTCTCCTTGTATGTCTGCTGCATCCTCGCACTAGATTCCTTGAATCCGCTGTACAAAATGTCATGTACCTCAGACAGTCTAAGCTCCTTCGCATAATCCGCAAGATAAAAGATTCTCTGACTGTAATCGCGTCTCCTCTCGTGCGGCTTTATCTCTACCTCTACCTTGAAGATTCCCTGAATAATTTTATTATTTAAGACAAATCTTACCGCCGCAGATAGCACTGCAAACACTAAGAGTGTTGGATCCAGAATAACCATCACTCCGCCTAAGAACAAAAGCTCCGAGCACCTGGCTATGAAGCCCATGCATGCACCTACAGTCTGCATTATCCTGGTCTCTGCCTGAGACGCAGCCCAGACAAATTCAGTGTAAAAATCCGGTGTTTCATAGTACGAAAGGTCCATTTTAATAGCCTTCTCAAAGAGCTCCTGCCTCATTTTCTCTGAGACAGTGATTCTGGCCTTTGGCTCCATATATTCCACTATATAGCTGCCGAATACATTTCTTATGATAATAAGCGTAGCATTAAAGGCTAAGATAGGCACTATCTGCGTCAAAGACCTTTGCTGCTCCAGTGCATCGAATAAGAGCTTTAAAAACACTGTGCCGGTCATCACATCCACAAACGACACCAGCACCGTATAGAAAACATTTGCCCAGAAATACATCGGTGAATACTTTAGATAATATCTAAGCATCAAGGCAATATTCTGGCAGGTTTCCATAAACGTGAGTTTTTTCCCTTTATTCTCTTCTGCTTCGAACATCCTCTGAACTCTCATGGACATTCTGCGGTCGTCTCCCCTATTCATGTCGCTCTCCCTGAACCTCGTCCTTTAGCTTTTCCTTCTTGTAGTTCTCTGCCTGCTTTGAGAACATGTCAAAGTACGCGCCCTTTTTTAACATCAGCTCGCGATGACTTCCAGCCTCCTTTATCTGTCCCTGCTCAAGGAGATATATCTTATCAGCTAAAGTAGCGCTAGACAGTCTGTGCGACACGAATATAACAGTCTTGCCCTTGCAGGCTTCCATCATACTCTCAAACAGCTTGTACTCACTGATAGGATCTAGGGCACTGGATGGCTCGTCGAGTATCGCTATATGGTTATCCTCGGCAAATACTCTCGCCACCGCCAGCTTCTGTGACTCGCCGCCGGAGAGCAATGCTCCATCCTGGTCAAATTCTTTCGTAAGAATCGTGTCCATGCCATGTGGAAGCTTTTCTATTCTTTCGAAAACACCAGATTGGATAAGTGCCTTTTTCACCCTTTCCTTTTCAATTTTCTGCTGCTTTTCATCATCTGACAGTCTTTTTAACAGTACATTTTCCGCGACAGAAGCTGCGTACACCTTAAAATCCTGGAATATGGTTCCAAACTGTCTGCGATAGCCCACCATCTTATAATCACGTATATCTCTCCCATCCATAAAAATAATTCCCTCAGTCGGGTCATAAAGTCTTAGAAAAAGCTTTACAAGAGTCGATTTTCCGGCTCCGTTATGTCCCACAAGCGCGATCTTTTCCCCTGGCTTTATAGTCATAGAGATATCCTTTAAAATCTGCCTGTCAGAGCCTGGATAGCTAAATGAAACCTTATCCAAGATGAGCTCATGCTCTGTGTTTTCTACCTCAAGCGCATCCTGTTTATCCTTCATTTTAGGAACATACTCCACGAACTTACGGTAATTTTCGATAAATGTTCCATTTTCTGCGATGTCATTAGAAAGATTTATAACCTCAGAAAGACAACCGTTAAGACCGTTAGAGGCATTCATTATAGTGGTCATAACTCCAAGGCTGTAAGTATGGGTTACCAAATATCTGTACAGTATAAATGCATTCACTCCCAGCGCCACAGTAAGACTAGAGATTATACTTCTGAGCAGTCTGAATATACCCGCCTGCTTTCCATACATGCCCGCGATGTCCCTTGCTTCCTGTGCAGCTATATGAAAATTATTCATGACAGGCGCAAATATATTAGTAAGCCTTAAGTCCTTTGCATAATCAGAAAGATATACCACTCTCTTGGCATAATCCATGCGACGTCTTTGCTTTACAGCCTCATTTTGTCTTTTAAATCTGTTCTCCACATACTTTCTCTGGAAGAACTGGCTGACAGTAAGTCCCACTATCAGAAATGCTACTATCACTGGATCATATACAAGGACAGCCATACCATAGCCTACGATATTAAAGCCCACGTTAAATGTACCGGCAAGAATAGAAATAATACCATCAGTTCTGGAAACTATCTCCTCATTTGCTCTGGTATAGGCATCATAAAATTCTGCATCCTCATAGCATTCAAGGTCCATATGAAGCGCCTTATCATATATGATTTCCATCATGCGCTCCTGTATTTTAGCGTTAGACAGAGGTCTTATATATCTGACCAGATAGCTGTCCAAGGCCCTTACGATAAGTCCGAATACATAATAAACAACGATAACCATCGCTATCAGTCCAAAATTCGACCTATTCTGCAGACACTCAATCAAAAAGCGCATAAAAAAAAGATCATACATCACCGACGCCGAGCTAGACAGTATAACTGTAAGCAGCTCAAATACTATACGCGCCGGTGCTGCCGACCATATTATCTTAATCATATACAGATTATTTTTCAGGTTTCTCATTTTTGCCTCATTTTTTCTCTCAAACACCCTATGAAAAGCATTATAGAGTTTTGAACGTTTTTAGGCAATCGGATTTATATTAAAATGAAGTATCACCGCGCAGTCTAGAACGATAGGCATAGCCTTTCCTAGTACTTAGAAGTCACTTTTTCAAAAAGGCCTCTCTCTATTAATATCGCCATCCCTCGCCCAAATCCGTATTAGTTTCCCATTCAAATAAAAAGCTACGTCCCCTTCTCCCAAAGATAATTGTAAAACCTGATAATATTTCCTATCAAAAGTGCTGCGATGATACTGCCCTCGCGCACACCCTTGAGGCCACCGAGAAAAAGGAAGCCTAGAGCAGCTGAAATCAAAATATAAATCACGTCAAATGTAATCTTTATATTCTCATACTTCTTCCCCGTCACAGTGCTGATAGCTCGATTCATAGCCTCACCAGGAAGCATTGCCACGTTCCCCTTCAGCTGCACCCAGATTCCAAAGCCCAGGACGAAGCAGCCTGCCAGCATACACGCAAACTGCAGAATATAGCCATCCACCTGAAGCCCTCTTATAAGATAGCAGGCAAAATCCGTAAGGTACCCATATATAAAAGCCAGCACAGTCTGGATGACTATCTCCACTGGCTTGCACGCTTTTCTTAACAGCAGCACCTGAACCGTGATCTGCAGGACGCTCCACACATTCAGCCACCCGCCAAATGTGAGCGCACCACTCATAAGTGAAACAGAATATGGCACCGAAGCTACCGGCGAGGTGCCAAGGGCTGCCTTTGTCGAAAGAGCCACGCCCATAGCTGCTATGAACAGTCCTATAAGAAACAAAAGATAACGCCTTACAATATCCACACCTTTATTATTCATACTCATCTGTTTTCGCACCTGACATCCCATATTTTTCTAAATCTACATATCCATCCTTCACCTCTACGCCCTCAGCTCTTAGAAGATTAGCCTGAATATCCTTCCCACCAAATGCAAACTCATCCGCCAGCTTACCCTTTGAGTTCACCACTCTATGACACGGGATAATTCCAGGCTTTGGATTCTTATGAAGTGCATTTCCAACTGCCCTTGACATCTTTTCATTTCCTGCCATCTTAGCCACCTGCCCATAGGTCGCCACCTTTCCCTTTGGAATTCTTGTCACAGCATCATAGATTCTTTTGCTAGGGCTGTCCGTGACTATATCATAACTCTCAGCTATCATTCGCTTAATCTCTTCATCAGGTATCGAACCGTCCAAAATAATGGTATTCCAATGCTCCTTATTCTGATGATAGCCCGGTATAACCGCCTTATAGGCACTTCTCCAGAAGTCTCTCCACTCAGGAGAAACCTTCACATTAAGATTTATATAGCCATCCTTTTCATAGGTCCAAAGAAAAGCCTTCTTACACCCTTTAACCCTTACCAGCTGCCAATTCTGGTCGCTAAAAGGAGCCTCCTGATAGGCTCCTTCAAAACTTAATCCATATTCCAATGCTTCCTGTCTACTTAGCATTCCTCTACTCCATCGCACATCTTCACTGTATCTATAGTTCCGTCTGTATTATAGTAATTCTGAACCATCTTATCATTTATTCCCACCCTTTGCTAGTCCTGAACAAGATTACGTCTGGCAAACTGCTTTTCAGAGATTGAGACGTAAGTTTTTTCAAAATCGTGCTCCACACTACGTCTATATCATTATAAAGCATAAAATAAGACGTAGTCCTTTGACAAATCCGTCAAATTTCTACGTCTAATTCTCTTAATCGTCTCTTTTCAGACGTAACCGCCTGAAGTAGTCACCTAATATTTGTTATTTTCCCTCAGCCATAATTCTCTCTACATCTGCGCGGCGCTCATATAATGTACATCCACCAGGATGATCCTCCAAAAGATATCCACCATCTCTTAATTCTCTAAACAGACGCGAATTCATCGCGTCGCGAAGTGAGGTGTCACGCACATTTATATCAGAGTATGGTGAGAATGGACAAGGCTCCGCTCCACCATGTGAGTTTATATGGAAGAAGCCTCGACCAGCTGCCACACATCCGCCAGAGCTCTTCTCATCGCCTGGAAATGATATATAAACCATCTCTGGATGCTCTTCTCTGAGTCTGGCTATTTCCCCCTTTAGGTACTCGCGCTCCTTCTCATCTGGAGCCAGCTCTGTGCTATCCTCTGTCACTGGAACAAATTCGACAAATATCACGGCCTTGCATCCGCGTGATGAAAGCTTCTGTAAGAAACTGTCTGAAGTAACCTCTTTGATATTTTGAGTGGTAACTGTGACTGATGCGCCAAATATCAGTCCACGCTTATTCAGCTCATCCATATTTGAGATCAGCTTTTCATAGATGCCCTCCCCACGGCGTGCATCTGTGACCTCCTTTTCGCCCTCTATACTCATGATAGGAATCAGGTTTCTCGACTTGTCAAACAAGTCAAAATACTTATCATCCATATATGTACCATTAGTAAAGATAGGAAATAATATATTCGACTTCTTTCCGGCAGCCTCGATGATGTCTCTTCTAATCATTGGCTCACCGCCAGCCAAAAGTATAAAGCTGACTCCCAAATCATCTGCCTCGTCAAAGATTCTAAGCCACTCTTCACTGGTAAGCTGCTTGACTGGCTCAGCGTCTACAGTCGCATGATTACATCTAGAGTAGCAGCCTGCACAATGCAAATTACATTTGCTGGTAATGCTGGCGATCAAAAATGGCGGTCTGTGTTCGCCGGCCTCTTTAGCTTTCTTTCTCTTAGCTGATGCGGCCTTGCTCGCAGCTGCGAACTTAAGCATAAAAGCGCTTTCCTTAGGATTCTTCAGCGTAGCCTTTATCGCATCCGATACCACACGCTCCACACCCTTTGTCATATATTCCTGAATATCAAAAGTCTCCATATGTATACCTCTCACCCGTTGTATTTGATATGATTAGATTGTATACAATGTGTATTAATATGTCAAGACTTTTATTTTATCTGTAACTTACACAAACTCTACTCCTAGATTACTATCCCCGCCACATGATCCAGCTCGTGCTGAATAATCTGTGCAGTGAACCCAGAATATTTTCCATGCTGCTTTTTGAAATTCTGATCGAGATAATCCACTTCGATTTCATTATATCTCGTACATGGTCTAACACCATCTAATGACAGGCAGCCCTCTTCTGTCTGAAATGCACCGCTTTTCTTTGTGATTACAGCATTTATCATCGCAAACTGAAATGGTCCAGCCGCCACTACGATAATGTTTTTCTTTACACCTATCATATTGGCTGCCATGCCTACACAGTGGTCATGATTTGCTTTAAGCGTATCTAACAAATCCTGCACCACCTGCGCATCAGCCTCGGTCGCTGGCTCACTTTTTAGTGACAAGAAAAACTGGTCTCTAACGATTTTCTTTACCATTTATGAATCACCTGTGTTCATATAAATACTAGATGTATTTTACAGTCTCCTCCAAAGGCTTTCTTGAATCATGATTAGCAAGAGGACCTGCACCCTCTGCTGCATATCCCAGATCCAAGAGCATAAGAATTTCCTCGTTCTCTGGCAATCCCAAATCTGCAGCCAGTTCATCAGGGTTGAAGAAATTCAGCCAGCAGCTGTCCACGCCCTGCGCAGCCGCAGCTAACATCAAATGTGTAGCTACGATAGTAGCATCCTCCACTCCAGAATCTCTCTTTCCACCTGGGTATGTGAAAACATTCTCCTTGTCAAAGGCCACCATAATCACCACTGGAGCACCATATCTGCAAGGTGTTGCCTTATCTATCTTTGCTAGATTTTCAGCTGACTTTATCACGTATATCTTCTGCTCCTGAAGATTCTTCGCAGTAGGTGCCCATCTTCCAGCTTCGAGAATTTTAGTAAGCTTTTCATCCTCTACCATCTTGTCAGTATACTTCTTGCAAGAATATCTCTTCTGTACTAATTCGTTAAATTCCATAGCTAATTCCTCCTCTAGTCATCTTTCTTAAGCCTGTCATTACCTGACAATTTATTCTATCACATCTCTTGCAACCCAAACAATCACTTTCCTTATATCCGTTGCCTTTCTGCCCTCGAAATTCCATGTAAAGGCAACCTTGACACACTCCCCTCCCACATCCGTTGCCTTCCAGCACCTTAAACTCCACATAAAGGCAACCTCGACACTCTCCCCTCCCCACATCCGTTGCCTTCCAGCACCAATAAAACAAAAAGCCCAAGAAACCACCATAAAACAAAAAACTCCCAGGTCATTGACCTGGGAGTAATACATCTAAAACTCTTAGAACTTACCAGCCTTTGCGGCTTCCTCAACAGAAACAGCTACAGCTACGGTAGCGCCTACCATAGGGTTGTTACCCATACCGATAAGGCCCATCATCTCAACGTGAGCTGGAACTGAAGAAGAACCAGCGAACTGAGCGTCTGAATGCATACGTCCAAGGGTATCAGTCATACCGTATGAAGCAGGACCTGCTGCCATGTTATCTGGGTGAAGGGTACGACCTGTACCACCACCTGATGCTACTGAGAAGTACTTCTTGCCCTGCTCGATGCACTCCTTCTTGTAGGTACCAGCTACTGGATGCTGGAAACGGGTAGGATTGGTAGAGTTACCAGTGATAGAAACACCTACGTTCTCCTTGTGCATGATAGCAACACCCTCTACTACGTCGTCAGCTCCATAGCACTTTACGGTAGCACGAACGCCATCAGAATATGGCTTCTCATATACTACATTAAGCTTGTTAGCAGCGTAATCCATCTTAGTCTCAACAAATGTGAAACCATTTATACGGCTGATGATCTGAGCAGCATCCTTACCAAGACCGTTAAGAATAACGCGAAGAGGCTTCTGACGAACCTTGTTAGCCTTCTCAGCGATACCGATAGCACCCTCAGCTGCAGCGAATGACTCGTGACCAGCTAAGAAGCAGAAGCACTCGGTCTCCTCTTCAAGAAGCATCTTACCAAGGTTACCATGTCCAAGACCAACCTTACGGTGATCAGCTACTGATCCAGGGATACAGAATGCCTGAAGTCCCTCACCGATAGCAGCTGCAGCATCTGCAGCACGACGGCAGCCCTTCTTGATAGCGATAGCAGCGCCTACAGTGTAAGCCCAGCAAGCGTTCTCAAAGCAGATAGGCTGAATCTTCTTAACCTGCTCATATACATCAAGACCTGCGTCCTTTGTAATCTTCTCAGCTTCCTCGATTGAATTAATACCGTAGCTCTTAAGTACAGCCTCGATCTGAGGAATTCTTCTCTCATATGATTCAAATAATGCCATGATTCATTCCTCCTTATTATTCTACTTCTTTGTCAGTTCTTGGGTCGATGATCTTAACCATGCCCTGCTCCTTGGTAACACGACCATAAGAGCCAGAAGCCTTCTCCCAAGCTACGTTTGGCTCGTCACCCTTCTTGATGAAGTCTGTCATCTTTCCAAGTGAAACGAACTTATATCCGATTACACAGTTATCAGCATCGATAGCGATACCAGTTACATAACCCTCAGCCATCTCAAGGTAACGAACACCCTTAGCCTTGGTAGCGTACATGGTACCTACCTGTGAACGAAGACCCTTACCAAGATCCTCAAGTCCAGCACCGATAGCAAGACCGTCATCAGAGAATGCAGACTGTGTACGTCCGTATACGATCTGAAGGAACAGCTCGCGCATAGCGGTGTTAATAGCGTCACAAACAAGGTCGGTATTTAAAGCCTCAAGGATAGTCTTACCCTGAAGAACCTCTGCAGCCATAGCTGCTGAGTGAGTCATACCAGAACATCCGATAGTCTCTACCAATGCTTCCTCGATGACACCTTCCTTAACGTTAAGTGAAAGCTTGCAGGCACCCTGCTGTGGTGCACACCAGCCTACACCGTGTGTAAAGCCGCTGATGTCCTTAATCTCCTTAGAGTAGACCCACTTGCCCTCCTCAGGGATTGGAGCAGGCTCATGCTTAGCGCCCTTAGCGATTGGGCACATGTTTTCAACTTCTTTTGTGTAAATCATTTGTTGAGCTCCTTTCATGTTTTACAGTTACTCGTATATAATTTTATGAAAAAAATTATCATTAACAAGCCAAAGTAGATTATGTCATATTTTTAACAAAAAATCTAGTACAATAACAAAAAATTATAGACAACATCCTCCCGGATACAAAGTAGATGAGTAAAGTCGTCTCGTCTGCTCTAAAGGCTCACCCGATGGCTCAGTCGAAAGATCATACTCAGTTCCGCTGTAGATATGCGCCTTACCATCGCCGTAAATTATGACATCCTCCTTGCCTCGTCCGAAGAGATCTCCGTGCAGCACATATCCTTCCGCGCCAAATTCTACGACTCTATTCATCTTTCCGTCATAAAGTGCAGGCAGCACACCGCCTCCACGTCTATAGGCTAAAATGTAGTCCCTTCCCTCTCCATTCCAGTTGTAAAGAGCATCCACGATAGTTAACCAGCCCTTTGTCTGACGGTCTTCCTTCCAGACCTCCTTTCCTTCACAGTCCAAAAGGAACATGCCATCCTTGCCATCCCACTGACCCTTATAGCCATCACCTCTTTGGATTCGATCCAGGCCTGCCACCTGTAGGCCTTTTTCGTCAGGTAAAAACTTTCCTAAAGCTATATGCTGAGACTCGATGGAGCCATCATAGCGCCAAAGCTCTTCTCCCTCCGCGCTGTAAAGTGTAGTAACACTTCCTCCTACCGCGATTTCTACCTTTCCATCGCCATTCACATCGCCCACCCAGAGGCAGTCCGCATGATCCTCAAGGTCATGGCATGACCAAAGCAGCTTTCCATTATGATCCAAAAGGTCATAGCCTGCCATGACCTCGTCGTATCCATCACCATTTACATCATAAACCCATGGAAAATGCCCCAGATTCCCCTTATGAGTCCAGAGAAGATTAAACTCGTTATCCAAAGCCCACATATTAAAGTATCGGTCCTTTAATATGATATCAAATGCCCTGTCCAGCCCACGCAAATTCGCTATTATGATACAGTCATGTGCCTCGTCAGAAGGCAGCTCAAACTCACGCTTCGTCTCGCCGGTTTCGCCGTCCAAATAGAGAAACTTCTTATTCATGACACAAAGAATTTCCAGCTTACCATCACCATCTATATCGTATATCTGAGCAGGGAAATCTGAGCCGAAGTTTCCTGGCTTTTCCATCGGCTTACCCTTCTGCCATAGCAGTTCACCACTCATATTATACGCAGTCACACAGGTAATCTGATGCGGAACATACCTGTCATCTATGTCCGAATTTGCCTGGACAAAAACCATCTCCATGCGTCCGTCACCGTTTATATCCCCAAGTAAGCCTTTGCCGCCGGCTGCCGCAGTGATGTCTACCGTATTTATAAGATGTACCATGCGATATTCCTCCATATAAAAACTAGTCAAAGTACCCTATATACATAACCTCATGCCCACTTTCAGGGAACAGGTGCTCATAAAGGTCGATAAAATAATCATCTGTCATGGATGCTATATAATCCGTCACGATGTCCTCAGGCTTTTCATGCTCATAAGCAAAGTCTGGCGAGTAATACTCTGTATTCTTCTTCACATAATCCATGTGGTGCGTGAAGATATACGAATCCTTCTTACCCACTGTCAGCTCATCCAAAAGCCTTTCGTACACAGCCTCAAACATCGGTGCTATCTGCTCATCGAATATGCTCTCCAGAGAATCCACCTTGTAAATCCGCTTAAAATTCTCCTTCTTAGCCAGCTTAAGCGCAGTAAAATAATTCTCATCCAGCTTAAGATAAGGCTTACCATAGCTGTTTTCCACGATATTAACAGTCATATTATTTATGATCTCAGCATTGTGCTTTCCTATGTCAAGGTCATCGAATTCACTGCTATCCTTCACCAGCCCCAGCTTAATCGCATCCTGCCTGTCCTTGCCAAGATATGCTATGATGTCACTCACTCTCACCACGCAGCCCTCCAAGGTACCTGGACAGAGCTCGTCTATTCCATGCAGCTTCGTCAGACCCTTTTTCATCTTAGCGTCAAATGCATCAAAGTCCGGCGTATGATAAGGCTCATATTTTCCAAGCTCAAGCTCTCCATTGTGACAGATGATTCCATCCAGTGTCTGAAGCGATGCATTTACTGGAAATATCACATCCAATATTCTGGCACTTTGAATATTGTGATTAAAGTACTGACCTGTCTTTTTATGGTAGATCTCACTTAATACTCGCTCACCATCATGTCCAAAGGGTGTGTGGCCCAAATCATGCCCCAGTGCTATCGCCTCTATCAGATCCAGATTAAGATTTAAGGCTCTGCCTATATTTCTGGCTATCCTTGAAACCAGCTGAACATGGTAAGCTCGCCTTGAAATATCATCATTTTTATGCAGAGAAAACACCTGTGTCTTATCAGCATACCTGACATAGTATGGGGTGTTCATAATCTTATCTACGTCCCTAATAAAGGCTGGTCTAAGCGGCGTAGATCTGTCATTTCCCTTATCTGCTCTCCTCACACAGTCCCAATCCTTGCATGCAAAAGGTGACAGATATTCCCCTGCTCTGTCGCAGGCTATCTGCTTACTTAGTTCATCTGATAAATTAATGTAATTAAGCTTTGCTGCCATATTCCCCTCCATATATAGTACATGGTATCTCTTTACAGCATAAAACTCAAGTGCACTTCTATGGTTTCAGCTAAAAAAAGGCAACCATTTCCGATACATTCCCGTCATACAAACAAGGACATATCCTAAATGATTGCCTAAAAAATAGCATTATATATTATTATTCTCTAAACAGCATATACCAAAGAGATGGCGAACAGGTTTTAGGTGCCGTACTCTTTGTATTATTAGCCTTAGTCGTGTCATAGACAATGACATAGCTTGAGAAGTGCGGCAAAGTTACCTCCACACCTGAAGCAGTCACCTTAGTCGGAAATCTCTCTATCCTTCCATCATCTGCCACATACTCCACATGATAGTAGTTTGAATCTGTACCTGCTGCAGGCTTAAATGCAACAGTCACTGTAATAGTACCACCATTGAAATCATGAAGCTTTTTGCCACCGCTTTCAATATTAGCTTCAAATGTTGCCATAACCTTTTTATCAGCTATTGCATTTTTCTGGGCTGTATTAAGGCTGGATGTGCTCTTAGTTTCTACGCTAACCTTCACATCCTTTCCACCAGTGAATGACTTAATGGCATTCATAGCAGCCTTATCTATTTCTACAGTAGCCTTTGGCAGCTTGATTTCTACCGATGATATTTTGCTCGTAGCATCATTTACCGCGTTAGTAAGTGTTTCAAATGTATTCTTCGTCAAGGTAACCTCTTTTACTGATGAACCTGTAGAAGATACATCTATAACCACGCTGTCATCATTTCCAAGCTTTGAAATAGACTGCTTAGAAATTTCTCCAATAGTAGCATTTCCATCAGATACAACTGCCTCTATCGAAACAGTATTCTCACCTGACACAGGAACACTAACCTTAGTAGATTCTGGTTCTGCAGTAGGTTCGTTCACTGTAGATGAACTCTCGCTTGAAGAATCACTTGGATTTGATGGACTTGGTGAGGCGCTAGGGCTTGGTGTTACACTTGGAGACGGCTTAACTTCATTACTCTTCTGCTTTTTTATAATCGAATAAGTAGAAAACTTATTAGTAGGAACTGAAAGTGTAGAGCCGTTTAAAGCAGCCCCCTCGATGACATCATATGTACTTCCATGCTTTCGAACTACTACTAATTCCTCATCAGCACCTACTGTTACACCAGAAAGATTTAATCCTACTGTGATATCGCTTGAGAATTCGGTAATATTCTTAGTCCAGTTTCCCTTGCCAGGGCCCATACTTACCACATTATCAAGAGTAAGATCAAGTGTCGCCACAGAAGAATATACGCTATCTGTATTACTGCCCATAGCTGCACTAAGAGCGGCACTGTCAGCAGCCGCATCTTTAACATTCAGACTTAAGTTACCACTTGAAGCTGCATTAGCACCATTGCTTATACTTGCCCCCGATACACTCGTCGCTGTACTTGAAACAGAATCTGCTACAGACTTAAACACGCCACTAAAATGCATCTGCCCCTGAACATCATTTAATGTAAATGTACTTACATCACTGAACGCCTCACTCTTAGGCTGTAGTTCTCTATCATTAATAGTTGCACTACCAAGCTGATAACCATAGTCTGGAATAAGCTTGATTACGATGTCATCACCTTTTTCAAGTGTAATATAGCCAGTCTCGCTACTTATACTTACACCCACACCATTTACCTCTGGATTTTGGGCCGTGTATGAACCATTTTCATATAAAATGTCACTTCCACGTTTGATGGATACTATTTCTACTTTACCATGTTCTACCAATGCATCTGGACCAAATGTAGTTTGATCTGGGTGATTTTTTGAATATGTCCATACGATAGTCGAATGGCTAGTCTCTGTCTCTACTATTGAAACGTCATATTTTCCATCAGCGGAAGACGGTACGTCATTAATGGTATACCAATCTTCTGCACCTTTTACTAACTGCGAGCCTGAATAGCTAATACCATTTATAGAGATAGCTGATGCTGCTTTTCCAAACTCAAACTGGAACATAAACTTGTGAGAAGAATTATTAGTAACTGCTAGCGCTGCCTTAGTACCTTCTCTTCTAGCATCTACATCATCCACCTTCACACTGTTAATATAGCCATCCTGAAGAATATCTATCTTAAGAATATTATCTCCCGTAACGACTGGATAGCCTTCTTCGTCTACTCCTCCACTAGGTCCATCTCCTGGAGGCGGTGGATTAGATCCCTTCTGTACAATATTTACCGTCAAAGGAGAACGCAGTCCTCCCTCATTTGTCTTGTTTGAAAGACTCGTTTTATTATCTATCACTGCAAGTGAAGTACTAAATCCATCTGATGCAACGACCTTAAACTCCATCTTATCCGGATCAAATCCGCTTAATGTCAGCTGGTCTTCCATGCCAAAATCAGCTTTTTTATCTGACAAAGTGATATAGCCTGGCAAAGTGACTGTCACAGTCTCGTCAACGCCATCTACTTTTACGGTGTATGTAACACTCTTTCCATCCGCTGCCACAGTACCATCAGAGAAATCAAGATTTATCGTTTGAGAAGGTGTTCCTCCGCCTTGTCCGCCACCGCTTGGTTTAGATTGAACTCTAAACTCAAGTGTACCTGAAGGCAAATTACCATTCTGTTTTTTTGAAAGGCTTGTTTTATTATTTTCTACGGCTAATTCGAGATTAAACGGGTTCTCCTCCCTCGTCTCATACACTCTTACTTCCATCGTCGCAGCATCAAAGTTTGTCAAAGTAATCTCAGTATTCTCATCAATTGATTGCACGCCACTTATGGTTTCCCCTTCACTTATGCTTGCTGTGACAGTAGTACCTCCCACATTCCATGAGCCGTCACCAAAATTGACCACATACTGTGCTTCTGCCGCCCTTACTGGCATCACATTGACATTAAACAATGCTCCCACTAAAAGCACCATCGAAAGCAACCATGAAACAGTTTTCTTAATAGTTTTTTTCATACTCTCTCTCCTTGAGCAAAAATTACATCTTATTATCTAATTTTTTACCGTAAAATACTATATATTTGCCACAAGGGGCATTTGTCATAAATGGGAAATTTAAAAGACATTTGTTGCCAGTGTTGGCACTTGACTAACTTGGAAAGATTCTACATAAAAACATCTCGTATATGATAAAATATCTGCGACATTTGTGCATAATCTATCGTTTGGTATGAAAGGTTGTATGCTATGAACTTTACAGAATATCTGAACTCTATATATCAAAAGCTTAATTGCACTCAGACCGAGCTGTGCAATGCTTCTAAACTATCTGCCTCTGTGATCAGTCGATATCTGTCTGGAGATAGAGAGCCTGCTGCCGACAGCGAACAGCTAAAGGCATTAGCTGAGGGAATACACGAGATAGCTGTAAATAAAGGTTTGAGTTCTGACGAATTTGACACGGCAGAACTAATAATTGCTTTCAATGATGCCATAAATCAAAAAGCTCTCGCCTATCAGGTATTTGCTGCCAACTTTTCTGACCTTATAGCAGCATTTGACATAAACATGAAAGACATTGCCAGTGCGCTGAACTTTGATGTATCCTATCTCTACCGCGTAAAATCCGGTGAAAGACACCCTGTGGATTTAGTTCACTTCTGTGACCTGGTAAGCGAATATATTGCCACTAATAAAACACGCTCTGAGGACATAGCGATTGCTTCTAAGCTTCTTGGCTGTGATGAAGCCGTACTATTAGACACTAATACTTACCAGAATTTGACCTGAATTATTCATGGAGCAACATTAATACTAAAAACTACACCATGAATCTTTAAATTTGAACCATGCAACTTAAACGAATCTCTTTTGCTTGAAAAAAGGGTATAAAATCCCTGCATCAAGCTTATGAGTAGTTATTAAGTTGTCAAGATTCGTTAATAGTTGCTATCCTAGCTGCACTTGTAGCTTGCTTATATTTTCAAAGGTTTCATAGAACTCATCCTTGTATGGGCAGCTGCTACACAGCTTGAATGTTATATATCTTGCTGAATGAA
>JAZRWF010000054.1:0-21879 GCA_045599565.1 Lachnospiraceae bacterium | reverse complement strand
CCAGTTATAATACATGAATCAGATATGACGCCAGGTCTTGCTAATAAAATAGCTATTCCGGCAGCATCTAAGGTGTGCTGTAATTTTACAGAAACGAAGAATTCACTACCGGAGGGAAAGGCTGTAGTGACTGGCTGTCCTATAAGAAAAGAGCTATTAAATGGCAGTAGAGATAAGGCACTGGCATTTACAAAGCTTTCCGGTGAGAAGAAGGTATTATTAATAATAGGTGGAAGCCTGGGTTCTGTGTTCGTAAATACAGCTGTCAGAGAATCGCTGGATGCGCTTTTGGAGCGTTTCGATATCATTCATCTTTGCGGAAAGGGTAATCTAGACGATAGCTTAGCAGATAAGGAAGGCTATGTTCAGTATGAGTATATTTCAGAGGAACTGCCAGATTTATTTGCCTTAGCGGATATAGTTATTTCACGTGCTGGGGCAAATGCTATCTGTGAATTGCTTGAGCTAAAGAAGCCGAATGTTCTGATTCCGCTTTCAAAGGCAGCCAGCCGTGGAGATCAGATTCTAAATGCTCATTCATTTGAAGCTTCAGGATATTCTGTTGTGATAGAAGAAGAGCAGCTTACTTCTAAGCTGCTCATAGATACGGTATTTAATGTGTATGACAACAGAGAGACTTATATTAAGAATATGTCTAACAGAGAAGGTTCATCTGCTGTCGATATAATAATGGGACTTATCAAAGAATTATCATAAGTCTAGTGTTTATTAAAGGCTGCTACGATCTCATCTAACACTTCGTCAGAGAAGCTTTGGTGAGACCAGCCACATATAGATTTATCAGGGTCGTCGGTGTAACGAGGTATCACATGGATATGGAAGTGTGGTACAGTTTGACCGGCGGCCTCTTCGTTGTTTTGAACTATATTCACACCTGCACAGCCAAGGATTTCTTTATCCATAAGTGCGATTTTTTTTGCGATTTTAAGAGCTTTTTCGCAGTCGCTTTCACTGAGCTCATAGAGGTTCGCAGCATGATTCTTTGGAAGAACCAGGGCGTGACCCTTGGTAGCAGGATCTGCATCTAAAATTACTCTAAAATCTTCATCTTCGTACAAGGTTCTGGTAGGTATATCACCGTTTGCAAGTTTACAAAAAATACAATTATTGTCTTTCATAGCATAGCCTTTCTATATATGATTTAATTCTATGATTTAAAATCAAAGATTTCATCTAGCTTATAAATGTTTTTATAGCCGCCATTGTTCGTTATATCGCCCATGGTAAAGGCACGCTGTACAGTCATTCGTCCGCTCACAATACTCTCCATAATACCAGGGGTGAGTCTTATATAATTGTCAACGCCGCTTTCCTTTTTATAGGCGACTTCGATTTCCTCGCCGAAAACATGGACATAAAGTGGGACAGATTTTCCATCGATAAAGAATAGGTATTTATTTGAGAAACCTTTCTCTCCTTTAAAGTGGCTTTTTAGCTCAGCGATATAATCACCGTCCTCACTCTGCGAGTTAGCACCCATCATATCTCTAAAGATGGAAGAAAGATCCTCTATATCAGCCTTCTGTGTGCTTACATAGCTTTCGTCTGCAGCGAACTTTGACAGCTGTTCACTTTCTTTTGGGGAGAGAGTAAGCTGTGGTGTGAGCTGTACCTTTCTGGCAATGGCCTGATTGGAACTAGGAAGATTCTTGGTTTTGTGAGAGATGGTTCTGTAAAGCATCTCTACCTTCTTTTCCATTATGGCTAAGTATTCTTTATTGGACTTGAACTCCGCCGGATCCTCGACATAGCCACAGAAGCCAGAGCAAGGCAGACCGCCGAGCTTTTCCCAAGCGTTTTCTAGTGTTGCCATGGCCTCATGCTCACCATAGGTGGTGGAGATTACGACAGGCTGCATATATATATTAGCCATGGTTTCTCTATCGGTATAAAGCCAGCAGGCATCTAAGAATTGACTCATGTAGCCGCCGATGCCAAGCCACTCTACTGTGGTAGCTAAGACAATGCCATCTACACCCTTTAAGGTCTGAGGAAGCATGGGAATAGCGTTCTTTTGTTCATATATATTATAAGTATGAACCTCCACCATGAGCTCATTTAATACTCGCTCTATCTGTTCAATTACGTATAAGGTGGGATCGTCGATAATGCCGCGTCCACCATAATAAATGTTTACTTTCATGAATAGTCTCCTACAAATATAATTATATTGATTTAAATATACAGTGGCAAGGGTTTTTATGGAGAAAAAAGTTTTCTATTTTTGAAAGAGTGCACAAAGCTGTTTTTATGGAAAGAATAAAATTGCACAATATGCACAAATCTAGTATAATGGGCAAGTGTGAATATTTAGTCAGCTTTTACACTGGCTTTGTATTGAAGGAGAAAGAGTATGAAAGAATTGATGTTGGGCAATAAGGCCTTTGCAAGAGGTCTTTATGAAGCAGGAGTTTCTGTGGTTTCAAGCTATCCAGGTACGCCTAGTACAGAGGTGACAGAAGAGGCTGCTAAATATGAGGAGATTTACTGTGAGTGGGCACCTAATGAAAAGGTGGCACTCGAGGTTGCCTTTGGTGCCTCATTGGCAGGAAAGAGAAGCTTTTGCGGTATGAAGCATGTGGGATTGAATGTAGCGGCAGACCCTCTTTATACTGCTTCATACACAGGAGTGAATGCAGGTCTTCTCATTTGCGTAGCTGACGACCCAGGTATGCACTCATCACAGAATGAGCAGGATTCAAGACATCATGCTATAGCCTCAAAGGTTCCTATGGTAGAGCCTTCTGATTCTGCTGAAGCACTTCTCTTCGCTAAATTGGCTTATGAGCTCTCAGAGGAATATGATACTCCTGTTATCATGAAGATGTGTACTCGTGTAGCTCATTCGCAGAGTATAGTGGAAACGAGCGAGCGCGTGGTTCCAGCTATAAAGACTTATGAGAAAAGTCCAGCTAAGTACGTAATGACACCAGCGAATGCTATAAGAAAGCATCCTGTCGTGGAGGAGCGTACCAGAAAGCTTGCAGAATATGCAAATGATTGTCCGTTTAATAGAGTGGAGATGGGGGATACTAAGCTTGGTATCATCACTTCATCTACCAGCTATCAGTATGTAAAAGAGGTTTTTGGTGATACAGTTTCTGTTTTAAAGCTTGGAATGGTTAATCCGCTTCCAGATAAGCTTATCACAGACTTTGCTGCTAAAGTAGATAAGCTGGCTATCGTTGAGGAGCTGGATCCTATTATTGAAAATCACTGTAAGACACTTGGCCTTAGTGTTACAGGAAAGGATTTGCTTCCTATCGAAGGAGAGTTTTCACAGAATCTTTTGGCAAAGAAGTTTGGCAAAGAGGTTCCTTCTACCAAGAATCTGGATGAGCAGCTTCCAGTAAGACCTCCTGTTATGTGTGCGGGTTGTCCTCATAGAGGTATATTCTATACTCTTTCAAAGAACAAGGTAACAGTGCTCGGAGACATCGGATGTTATACCTTGGGTGCAGCAGCACCTCTTATGGCTATGGATATGACTCTTTGCATGGGAGGTTCTATCTCGGCTACTCACGGCTTTAATAAAGCTCTTGGCAAAGACAGCGAGAATAAAACAGTAGCTGTAATCGGTGATTCAACCTTTATGCATTCAGGTATGACGGGTCTTGCGAATGTGGCATATAACCAGAGTAATTCGACCATTCTCATCCTGGATAATTCTATTACCGGTATGACCGGTCATCAGCAGAATCCTCTCACAGGATATAATATCAAGGGTGACCCAGCTGGTAAGATTAATCTTGAAGCACTTGTTAGAGCTATGGGATTTGAGCGAGTGACCGTAGTGGATCCATATAACCTTGAAGAGTGTGATCGCGTGATAAAGGAAGAACTGTCTGTAGATGAGCCTTCAGTTATCATCAGCCGTCGTCCTTGTGCACTTCTTAAGTATGTAAAGCACAATGCTCCTATTTCTGTGAATACCGACAAATGTGTTGGCTGTAAGTCGTGCATGAAGCTTGGATGCCCAGCTGTTTCCATGAAGAATGGAAAGGCATCTATCGATACGACACTTTGTGTAGGCTGTGGTGTATGTACTCAGCTTTGCAAGGTTGGAGCTATGAACTAATACGAAAGAGGTGATAAAATGACTAAAAATGTTATGATCGTAGGCGTGGGCGGCCAGGGCTCACTCTTGGCAAGTAAGCTTTTAGGACACCTGCTTTTGTCTGAAGGCTATGATGTAAAGGTATCTGAGGTGCATGGCATGTCGCAGCGCGGAGGCTCAGTAGTTACGTATGTGCGCTTTGGAGAGAAGGTCTACTCACCTATTATAGATAAGGGTGAGGCGGATATAATAGTTTCGTTTGAAAAGCTTGAGGCTGCCAGATACGTAGAGTATTTAAGAGAAGATGGCCGAATAGTGGTAAATACTCAGCAGATAGATCCAATGCCGGTTATTATTGGAAATATGACTTACCCAGAGAATTTGGTGGAAAAGATGGAGGGGCTTGGCATAGCAGTGGATGCTATTGATTGTCTTTCTTTGGCAGAGCAGGCCGGAAGCTCAAAGGCTGTAAATCTTGTTCTTATGGGTCGTCTTAGCAAATACTTTGACATATCAGAGGAAAAGTGGTTGAAAGCCATAGAAGAGTGTGTGCCAGAAAAATTCGTTGAGATGAACAAAAAGGCGTTTTCATTAGGCAGAGCTTAATATATAGAGGGGGTCAAAATGGAAAGATACTATCAGCCAGAGATTGAATGTGCATCGAGGGAGGAGATCAAGGCTCTTCAGAGTGAGAGACTTGTAGCACAGGTAAAAAATGTATGGGATAATGTTCCTATGTATAGAAAGCGTATGGAGGAAGCAGGACTGACGCCAGACGATATAAAGTCAGTAGACGATCTTCATAAGCTTCCATTTATAGAGAAGGATGATCTTAGAGATCAGTATCCATACGGGCTTTGTGCCAGACCTCAGTCTGAATGCGTTCGTATTCAATCTACCAGCGGAACTACAGGAAGACGAGTGGTAGCATTCTATACTCAGCACGATTTGGATCTATGGGAGGATTGCTGTGCTAGAGCTATCGTGGCAGCAGGTGGTACTAATGAGGATGTCTGCCATGTAAGCTATGGATATGGACTTTTTACAGGTGGACCTGGATTAAATGGTGGTTCGCATAAGGTTGGATGTCTTACACTCCCTATGTCTTCAGGAAATACAGACCGCCAGCTTCAGTTTATGACTGATTTGGGTTCTACTATTCTTTGCTGTACACCATCCTATGCTGCTTACCTTGGCGAGTCTGTCAATGAGCGCGGCCTCAAGGATAAGATAAAGCTTAAGGCAGGTATCTTTGGTGCAGAGGCTTGGACAGAGGAGATGAGACACGATATCGAGGAGAAGCTTGGTATCAAGGCTTATGATATATATGGACTTACTGAAATTTCTGGTCCAGGTGTATCATTTGAGTGCTCAGAGCAGACAGGCATGCATGTAAATGAGGATCACTTCATTCCAGAGATTATTAATCCAAAGACAGGAGAGGTTCTTCCTGATGGTGAGAAGGGTGAGCTTGTATTTACCTCTATCACAAAGGAGGCTTTCCCTCTGCTTCGTTACCGTACACGTGATATCTGTGTTCTTTCTCGAAAGAAGTGTTCATGCGGTCGTACACATGTAAAGATGTCAAAGCCAATGGGACGTTCGGATGACATGCTCATTGTAAAGGGTGTAAATGTATTCCCTTCGCAGATAGAGACAGTACTCATGAACAATGGTTATCCTGCTAACTACCAGATCATTGTAGACCGTGTAAATCACAGCGATACCATTGAGGTTCAGGTGGAGATGACACCTGAGATGGTGAATGATGCCTCTAATGATGTAGCTAAGAGAGAAAAGGAGCTTGTAGCTGGTCTTAAGGCTATGCTCGGTATTCTTGCAAAGGTCACACTTGTGCAGCCTAAGACTATAGTCCGAAGCGAAGGCAAGGCAGTCAGAGTTATAGATAAGAGAAATCTTTACCAGAACTAGTATAGATAACACCTTGTTATAGTATAGCGATGGCAAGGTGTTATTCATTGGTTATTTCGCTTTAATCCATAAAAGCTTTAAAGCGTAAAATTATATAAGGGAGAAAAATCATGCCAGTAACAGATCTTTTGGAGAGAAATAGAAAACTCTATGGAGATGAAGTGGCACTTGTGGAACTAAATCCACTTATGCCAGATAATAAAAGAACGACCTGGAAAGAGTATGACCTTATGCAGCCTACTGAAAATAGGGCATACAGAAGAGAGATTACATGGTCGGTGTTCGATGAAAAAGCTAATCGCGTAGCTAATATGCTTTTGGATAGAGGTATAAAGAAGGGCGATCGTGTAGCCATTCTTATGTTTAACTGCCTAGAGTGGCTGCCTATATACTTTGGCATACTTAAAACAGGAGCTATTGCAGTTCCATTTAATTTTAGATTCGATACAGATGAAATAATGTACTGTGCTAATCTCGCAGAGATACATGTACTTATCTTTGGACCTGAGTTCATAGGACGTATAGAGTCATGTGCGGAAAAGCTTTCGCAGGGCCGCCTCCTTATATACGTGGGAGATGGCTGTCCATCCTTTGCTGAGAGCTATCATGCGTTAGTGGCAGACTGTTCATCTAATGCTCCTCTTATCAGACTTGAGGAGGAAGATGATGCGGCTATCTATTTTTCTTCAGGTACTACGGGCTTTCCAAAGGCGATTTTGCATAATCATCAGAGCTTATCTCAGGCAGCTGCTATGGAGCAAAGGCACCATGAGACAGGAAGAGATGACTGCTTCCTTTGCATACCGCCTCTTTACCATACAGGTGCTAAATTCCATTGGATGGGAAGCCTTTGTGCGGGAAGTAAGGCTGTGCTTTTGAAGGGTACTACACCAGAGATAATCTTAGATGCAGTTTCAAAGGAAAAGTGTACTATCGTATGGCTGTTGGTTCCATGGGCACAGGATATTCTTGACAAGCTTGATTCAGGAGAACTGAAGCTTAGCGATTACGAGCTGGATCAGTGGAGACTTATGCATATAGGAGCTCAGCCTGTACCGCCATCTATGATAAAACATTGGAAGGAGTACTTCCCGAACCATAAATATGATACAAACTATGGCCTTTCAGAGTCTACTGGTCCAGGCTGTGTACATCTGGGAATGGAAAATATACATAAGGTAGGTGCTATCGGTGTACCAGGCTATGGCTGGGAATGTAAGATAGTAGATGAAAATGGTGTGGAGGTGCCAAAGGGAGATGTGGGCGAGCTTATCGTCAAAGGTCCTGGCGTGATGACCTGCTATTATAATGACCCAGAGGCTACGGCTGCTGTGCTGAAGGATGGCTGGCTTTACACCGGAGATATGGCTATGCTCGATGAAGATGGTTTCATCTTCCTAGTAGATAGAAAGAAGGATGTAATCGTATCTGGTGGTGAAAACATTTACCCTGTTCAGATAGAGGACTTCCTTAGAACACATCCAAAGATTAAGGATGTGGCTGTTATAGGTCTTCCAGAGAAGCGTCTTGGAGAAATCACAGGTGCTATCATTTCTATAAAAGAAGGAATGGAGTGTACAAAGGAGGAAATAGAGGAATTCTGCAATGGTCTTCCAAGATATAAAAGACCAAAGGAAATCATTTTCGCCGAGGTACCAAGAAATGCTACTGGTAAGATAGAAAAGCCAGCACTTCGAAAGAAGTATGGTGCGGATCACTTAGTAGAGCAACAGAATAAAGCATAGGGAGGGTAAAATTAAATGTTGACAGTTGTTTTGCTTATTTTGTATTTTGCAGTAATGATAGGCATAGGCCTTTACTGCAGAAAGAATGCTACAGATGTAAATGGCTTTGTACTTGGCGGACGCTCGGTAGGACCATGGCTTACAGCATTCGCGTTTGGTACATCGTATTTCTCTGCAGTTATTTTCGTGGGCTATGCAGGACAGTTTGGATGGCTTTATGGTACATCTGCTACCTGGGCTGGACTTGGAAATGCATTTATCGGTTCGCTTCTTGCCTGGAATATTCTTGGAAGAAGAACCAGAATCATGACACAGGAGTTAGATGCAAAGACCATGCCAGATTATTTTGGCAAGAGATTTGATTCAAAGGCATTAAAGGTAGCGGCATCTATAATAGTATTTATATTCCTGATTCCTTATACAGCATCCCTGTATAACGGTCTTTCAAGCCTATTTAACCTTGTATTTGATATTCCATACTGGGTAGTTATCCTTGTGATGGCTGTTCTCACAGGCTTGTATGTAATCTTTGGCGGTTACATGGCAACAGCTATAAATGATTTCATTCAGGGTATTATCATGCTGTTTGGTATCTGTGCAGTTATAGGTGCAGTGCTTTCACAGAATGGTGGTCTTACAGAGGCAATGAAAAAGCTTTCTGCTATACCAGCTGATGGATGGGGAGCAGGTGCTTATTCATCATTCTTTGGACCAGATCCTCTTGCACTTTTGTTTGTGGTAATTCTTACATCGCTTGGTACATGGGGACTTCCACAGATGGTAGGTAAGTTCTACGCTATTAAGAGCGAGAATGATATTCATAAGGGAACTATTATCTCTACTGTATTTGCTATTATCGTTGCAGGCGGATGCTATTTCCTCGGCGGATTTGGAAGACTCTATGCAGATAAGATTAAGTATAACGAAGTGACAGGAAAGCCACTTTTTGGTACTATCGTTCCAGCTATGCTGTCTACACTTCCAATGATAGTTATCGCAGTGGTAGTGGTGCTTGTGCTTTCAGCATCTATGTCGACCCTTTCTTCTCTTGTACTTACATCTAGTTCTACTCTTACACTTGATGTTATTAAGCCTTATTCAAAGAAGGATATTGATGAGAAGAAGCAGGTGTTTATCATGAGAATATTCATCGTATTCTTCATCGCGGTATCTGCTATTATAGCTGTAGTAAAGGATTCAGTTCCAGGACTTACCTTTATCGCACAGATGATGGGTGTTTCATGGGGAGCGCTCGCAGGAGCATTTTTGGCGCCATTCCTGTATGGCTTATACTGGAAGGGTGTTACAAAGGCATCTGTAGCTGTATGTTATGTATGGGGCTGCATGATGGCTGTAGTTCAGCTTATCGTATCGCTTGCAAAGGTAGACACCTCTGCGTGGGGTACAGTTCTTTCCTACATCTTTAAGTCATCTATAAATTCTGGAGCAGTGGCAATGCTGGTAGGACTTATAATTGTGCCAGTAGTAAGCTTATGCACTAAAAAGCTTGACTCAAAGTTCGTAGACAAGACCTTCGCCTGCTATAATGAAAAAAAGACAGTTGAACAGAAGGATTCACTTGGTGAGTAAATAATAAGACCTCCGTCTTTAAAGACGGAGGTTATTTTTTGCATTGGTATAAAAAATTTTTTCTTTTTCATCTTCTGTCAGGTCTGTGGCAAGCAGGTTTTCAATGCCCTCTCTTTGAGCCCGCCATGGGCAGTCTGTTCCGAATAAAATTCGCTCTACGCCTATTTCACGACAAAGGTCTCTAAACTCATAAGGTGTCATAAGCTTGGGAAGACTTTCGTATTCCACGCCGTCTCTTGGAGTAAGCAGTCCAAATGACATCGAGGTATCCATTAGGATGTTGGCACCCTTTAGCGCTTTTCCAACCTTATCCCAGTTTCCCCAGGCACCCATATGTGCGAGAATGAGTTTTATGTCAGGCACGGCATCCAGCACCCTTTTTATCATATTTAAATCACAGTAGTCTTTCTCGGGAATACCTATGTCTATGCCAGCATGTGTGGTGACGAAAAGTCCTTCTTTTGCAGCAGCCTTAAGTATTCTTATATGTCTTTCATCATCCATGTCACAGGCAGTGTATGCAGGGTGCAGCTTTATTCCAATCACGCCATTTTCTGCCAGACGTGATAACTCCTTTTCAGGGTTATCAAACGCTGGATGCATGGCTCCAAAGGATATTATACCATCCATTTTTCTGCTGTCCTTTAGGGCGATGACACCATCGTTTATTTTTTCAACCTGCTCCTTTGAGGTAGCCACAGGAAGGATAATGGAATACTCGATAGAGCAATCATGAGATGAGGCCTTCAGCATTCCTTCTGTTCCGTCAGTGAAAGCCTTTGTGCGGCTTACCTGGCTTAATTTTTCGATAGCCTTTGCTGCTATTTTATCTGGAAAAGTGTGTGTGTGACAGTCTATGATTTTCATTTAATTCACCTCTTGAAATCCATGCATAATACTACGCTTTTTGTGCATCAAATGCAACAAAGTTGCCAAAGATGCAAAAAGTGTGATATAATTATACAATGTACCCTAAAATAGGGTCATTATTTTTTACTATGAAAGAAACGAGATTACTACAAATTGCCATCCTGTTTATGAGCGTGAGTTTGCTTGTGGCAGGGCTTGGTATATATGGATTGTTTCGACATACTGACGTCTCGCAGGATATTGTTTATAATAGAACTACCCTAAGATCGGGTGGTGTGGTAACGGCAGCTTCTCAGATTGCATGGAATGCTATTAGTATTTCAGAGCAGGATGTGGAGGAAAATTATTTTACGGAGGAGATAGTTGAGCCAGTAAACAATAATTCCATGATGGAAACAGCGCAGTTGTCTGACTTTGAACTGCTTTGGTCTACTAGAGTTATAGCTGATGTAAGGGATTTCGTAACTGTTAGAAGTGCTCCGGATAAAGGGTCTGAGGCGCTTGGTAAGCTGAAAAAGGGAGATTTGGCTATTTATAACAGTGAGGTGGATGGATGGTATAATATCACATCTGGAAATCTGACAGGTTATGTTTCGAAGCAATATGCTGTTAGAGGGCAGGATGCTTATGATGTCGCGCTTAGAACCTGTAATGTATATGCGACTACGGTGGGCTCTGGTCTTAGGATAAGAAAAGGGGCTTCTACTGATTCAGCTGTCGTAAAGAGCGTGGCAAAAGGCACGAAGCTGATATACATTTCTGATGAAGGCCAGACGGAAGGCTGGGTTCATGTAAGGTCTGGTGCTGTGACAGGTTATGTTAGTGCAGACTACGTGTCGGTAGATTTTGATTTTGGAAAAGCTGAGACGGCCAGTGAGGAGGCTGCTCGTATAGCCAAGGAAAAGGAAGCCAAGGAAAAGGCTAAAAAGCTGGCGGCAGAAAAGGCTGCACAGACAGAAGCGCTTATAGCCAGTGTAGATGATCTTATGCTTTTGGCTGCTCTTATTCATATAGAGGCAGGTGCTGAATCCTATGAAGGGCAGGTAGCTGTGGGTGCTGTGGTTATGAACCGAGTAAAATCCAAGACATACCCTAACACCATAAAGGAAGTAATCTACCAAAAGAGTCAGTTCTCAACAGCCAGAATACCTACAGTTTTGGCGAATGGACCGCTGGAAAGCTGTATTAGAGCGGCTAGAGAAGCTATGGATGGTAAGGATCCTACTGGCGGATGTATCGGATTTAAAGCCAAGTATACAGGTCAGAAGGGTTATGTTATAGGAAAACAGGTATTTTTCTAGAGGATTATAGATAGAAAGGAACGGTGATAGTATGAATTTAAAGGGAAGAGATTTTCTTAAGCTTATGGATTATACACCTGAAGAGATTAATTATTTGATTGACCTCTCAGCTAAGCTTAAGGCAGAGAAAAAATCAGGAAAGTCACAAAAGTCGTATATGGCAGGAAAAAATATAGCTCTTATATTTGAGAAGACTTCTACCCGTACACGTTGTTCCTTTGAGGTGGCTGCGCACGATATGGGAGCTGAGGTTACATATCTTGACCCATCTGGATCGCAGATAGGTAAGAAGGAATCTATAGCGGATACAGCTAGAGTATTAGCTTCTATGTTTGATGGCATAGAGTATCGTGGATACGGGCAGGAAATCGTGGAGGAGCTTGCGAAGTACTCGAAGGTTCCTGTGTGGAATGGTCTTACAAATGAGTTTCACCCTACACAGATGATAGCAGATATGCTTACTATAAAGGAGCATCTCGGTGAGCTTAAGGGTGTAAAGTTTGTATATATGGGAGATGCCAGATATAACATGGCAAATTCTTTGATGATTACCTGTGCTAAGCTCGGTATGCATTTTGTGGCTTGTACGAATAAAGAATACTTCCCAGAGAAGAATCTTGTGGATTATGCATGCAAGGTGGCAGGCGAAACTGGTGCCACTATAGAGCTTTTAGAGGATGTAGAAAAAGCCTGTAAGGATGCAGATGTTATCTATACTGATGTTTGGGTTTCTATGGGCGAGCTAGACGAGGTGTGGGAGAAGAGAATAAAGGATCTTTTACCATATCAGGTAAATATGAAGGCGCTTTCTTATGCAAAGGAAAATGTTTTGTTCATGCATTGTTTACCAGCGTTCCATGATCTTGGAACCACTGTTGGAAAGCAGATTCATGAGAAATTTGGTCTTGAATGCATGGAGGTTACCCATGAGGTATTTGAGAGTGAACACTCGATAGTCTTTGACGAAGCAGAGAATCGTATGCATTCTATAAAGGCTATTATGTATGCTACCCTGGGTGAATAATATGGATGATGTAGTTACACTATGTGGAGCTAGCTGCTACACAAAGAAGTTTTATTTAAATGAAGACTTTGAGATGCTGCCGCAGACGATTAAAGACGAGCTGAAGATCCTTTGCGTGCTTCATACTGAGGATGTAGGTGGTATCATCACTATGCAGTTTAATGAAGATGGAGCTCTGAATATTTTCACCTCGTGCAATGAAGACGACCTTTATTATGATGAAATAGGTGCTGCGCTTAAGGTAAAGCAATATGTCAGAGAGAAAAAAGAGCTTATTGAGTCCTTGGAGCTGTTTTACAAGGTGGTGTATGTAGGAGTTGATTAAGAGATGCTTTTACCTGTAGATGTGTATGATCCTAAGCATACGCTGCAGGGAATGAGACTTATTTTTAATAAACAGAAAAAGAAATAAAATGATTCACGAGCTGAAAATAGGGAATGTAATCCTTAAAAATAATTTGATATTGGCTCCAATGGCAGGTGTTTGTGACCTGCCTTTTCGTTTGTTGTGTAAAGAACAGGGAGCAGGCCTTGTCTGTATGGAGATGGTCAGCGCTAAAGGCATCTTCTATAACAATAAAAATACAGAGAGTCTGCTTGAGATTTGTGAAAAGGAAAAGCCTGTTTCATTGCAGCTTTTTGGTTCGGATCCGTATATCATTTCGGAGATGGCAAAGCGTATAGAAGAAAGACCGTTTGACATACTTGACATAAATATGGGCTGTCCAATGCCAAAGATAGTGAACAATGGCGATGGATCAGCACTCATGAAGGATCCCGTTCTTGCTGGAAAGATAATAGAAGCCACAGCAAAGGCGATATCAAAGCCTTTGACGGTAAAAATAAGAAAGGGCTTCGATGATGACCATGTGAATGCGGATGAGATGGCTTATATAGCACAGGAATCTGGTGCGGCTGCGGTAGTAGTACATGGAAGAACCCGGGAACAGTATTATATGGGACAGGCTGATTGGGATATTATTGCAAAGGTGAAGGCACGAGTATCGATACCTGTTATTGGAAATGGAGATATAACAAGTGCCCTAGATATAAAGAGGATGTATGAGCAGACTGGCTGTGATGGCTTTATGATTGGAAGAGGTGCGCAGGGTAATCCTTGGATTTTCTCGTCCGTTTTGGATTATTATAGGTCTGGTGTAGAGACTGGTAAACCGACCTTTGAGGAAATGGTGCCTACTATGCTTAGGCATGCGAGACTTCTGATAGAGTATAAGGGCGAGTACACTGCACTTCGAGAAATGAGAAAGCATGCGGCCTGGTATACAGCTGGATACCCGGGTGCATCGAAGCTTAGAGGAAAGATAAATGAAATCACAACTTATGAAGGTCTTGTGGAATTGTTTCAAAAGTGGTAATATCATGGCTGTTTTAATTGTTTAATGCGATAAAGTGGAAAAGGGAGATAGAAAATGAATATTGCATGTTTGGATTTGGAAGGTGTGCTTGTTCCAGAAATATGGATTGCATTTGCTGAGGCATCTGGTATTCCTGAGCTTAAGAGAACTACTAGAGATGAGCCAGATTATGATAAGCTTATGAAGTGGAGACTGGGAATTCTAAAGGAGCATGGTCTAGGCTTAAAAGAGATTCAGGATACTATAGCTAAAATCGATCCACTGCCAGGAGCGAAGGAGTTTTTGGATGAGCTTAGAAGCTTGACTCAGGTTATCATCATCTCTGATACATTTGAACAGTTTGCAGGTCCCCTTATGAAGAAGCTTGGCATGCCTACGATTTTCTGTAATTCGTTGGAGGTAGCACCAAGTGGAGAGATCACTGGATTTAAAATGAGATGTCCACAGTCAAAGCTCACTACTGTAAAGGCTTTACAGTCTATCGGTTACGAGACTATAGCTACAGGTGATTCACATAATGATCTGGCTATGATAAAAGCCTCTAAGGATGGATTCTTGTTTAGGTCTACAGATGCTATTAAGGCAGACAACCCAGATCTTTGTGCTTACGAAGAATACGATGAGCTTTTAGCTGCATTTAAAAAGAATTTATAGTAGCATAAAAATAGCGATTCGCAATTGTGCGAATCGCTTTATTTTTATTTAGTAGCTGAAAGAACCTTATATTTAAACTTTCCTGACTCGGTTTCCACGGTAATGGTACTGCCGACCTTAGCCTTTAACAGTGCGATACCTACAGGAGATTCATTAGAAATCTTTCCCTTAAGGCTGTTGGCTTCTGTAGAACCTACTATTTTATATTCGAGCTCCTCGTCAAATTCGATATCTAAAAGCTTAACAGTGGTGCCAATAGAAATCTTATCTGAATTTGAATCCTCTTCAGCGACCTCCGCATATTTAAGAATCTTTTCAATCTCTTCAATACGAGCCTCGATATCGCGCTGCTCGTCTTTAGCTGCATCATATTCAGCATTCTCGGAAAGGTCACCCTGTTCACGAGCTTCTTTGATTTTCTGAGAAATCTCTTTACGACGGTTAAGCTTGAGATCCTCTAACTCTGCCTCCAGCTGTTTAAGACCTTCTTGGGTCATCAGATTCTTTTTTTCCATTTTATTCACCTCATATACGGCTGATGCCTACTATAATTGCTAGATTATACATTAGGATAGTGAGAATGTCAAATGGGGAGTACCTGTTTTTGTCTGCATATGTTATATTATAATCACTATCAGGAGGTGCGTATGGCAGCGATAACAAATGACTGGCTTGAGCCACTTAAAGTAGAGTTTTCAAAGGACTATTATATAGAACTCGTTAAAAACATCAGATATGAATATGAGCATGGTGTAGTATATCCTCATAGCGAAGATATATTAAATGCGTTTCATTATACGCCTCTTAGCAAGGTTAAGGTGGTGATAGTGGGACAAGATCCATATCACGAGCCTGGACAGGCACATGGGCTTTCGTTTTCCGTAAAGCCAGGTGTGGATATACCACCTTCTTTGTGCAATATATATAAAGAGCTGGAATCAGATTTGGGCTGCTACATACCCAATAACGGCTATTTAAAATACTGGGCAGACCAGGGTGTACTTCTTTTGAATAATGTGTTGACGGTAAAAGCGCATCAGGCTCATAGCCATGCAGGACTAGGGTGGGAGAAGTTTACGGATGCAGCTATAGAGATATTGAACAGGCAGGATAGACCTATAGTCTTTATGCTTTGGGGGAAGCCTGCTCAAATGAAGTGCAATACATTAGATAATCCTAAGCATCTTATTTTAACTGCTCCGCATCCTTCACCTTTGTCGGCATACAGGGGTTTTTTTGGCTGTAAGCATTTCTCTGCGGCGAATGAATTTTTAGTGAAGAATAATATTGATAAAATAGACTGGCAAATACCGAATCTTTAGGATGATTTTTTCTTGTATCTTTAGGGACTTTGGGTTATAGTTAAAGCTATGAATACCATTAAAAACTGGATTAAATCCTTTTTCTCGGCTGATCTGCCTACTAAGCTGGTAATGTTTAATATAGTTACCATGATTGCATTGGTAGGAGGAGTAATCAGCATCATTGTAAATTTAATAACTAGATATTCCAGAATTCAGACATATGTCCTTGGGGGTGTATGTCTTGTTGTGGTTGCATGTATATACATAGCTAACTATAAAAATATGCAAAGACAGGCAATGGTCATCATTAATTCCATGATTACCTTTGTTCTATTCCCAGTCCTGTTTTTCGTGGGTGGTGGAGCGGAAGGCGGAATGACTGTATGGTTCATTCTCGGCGTTTTGTTTATCTTTATGATGTTAGACGGCATGGACTTTTTCTTTATGCTCATGCTTAATATATCTGTGGTTATGGCCTGCTATGTGGTGGAATACTATGAACCGGGTATAGTAGGTGAATTGCCTGGAAGAACTGCCAGGTATGTCGATATCGCATCCTCACTTTTGATGGTCTCATTGGTAATAGGAATAGTGGTTCGCGCACAGATTAAAACCATGGATAACCTGTATGCCAGAGCAGAGATAAGCTCAGATGAGCTTTTGGAATCTGCCATGAGAGCCAGAAGGGAACAGCAGCAGGCTGAAGGCGCTACGGAGGCTAAAAGTGCATTCCTTGCGAATATGTCACATGAAATCAGAACGCCTATAAATACTATCTTAGGTATGGATGAGATGATTCTCAGAGAAACCTCGGAAAAGAAGGTAGAGGAGTATGCACTTGATATTAAGACTGCATCGAATTCACTGCTTGCTCTTATAAATGATATTCTTGACGTAAGCAAGATAGAAGCAGGAAAGATGGTCATAACTGAGGGTAAGTATTCATTTATGAGCCTAATGCAGGATCTAGTAAACAGTGCACGAATAAGATCTAAGGACGCCGGTCTGGAATTAGTTTTGGATGTAGCTAGTAATATTCCTAGCGAGATGTTCGGAGATGATGTCAGAATAAAGCAGGTTCTTACGAACATTCTTACAAATGCTATTAAATATACCAGAGAAGGAACAGTTACTTTTACGGTAGAATGCACCAGTGTTTCTGAAGATGAGGTGGAATTGTTTTTCTCTGTGGCCGATACGGGTATAGGCATAAAGGAAGAGGATATCAGCCGATTGTTTGATACCTTTGAGCGTCTTGAGGTGGAGCGAAATAAGAATATCGAGGGAGCAGGTCTCGGTATGACTATCACGCAGAGCATACTTAAGCTTATGGGTAGTGAGCTGCATGTGGAAAGCGTATATGGTGAGGGATCTAAGTTCTATTTTGCAATAAAACAGCGTATAGCTGATAACGAGGTAATAGGAGACTTTAACCGCAGGCTTGAAAGGGTAAGTGCAAATTTCGATTATTCGACTTCGTTTGAGGCTCCTGATGCCACATTCCTGGTAGTAGACGATAATGCGATGAACAGAAAAGTATTTGTTGCATTATTGAAGGAAACACAGGTACAGGTCGTAGAGGCCAGTGGAGGAAGGGAAGCTGTTGGTCTAGTGCAAAACCAGCATTTTGATATGATTTTCCTTGATCATATGATGCCGGGAATGGATGGAATAGATACACTCAGAGCTATAAGACACTTGGAAGGAAATCCATGTGAGGGTGTGCCTATCATTGCTTTAACAGCGAATGCTATAGCAGGAGCAAGAGAAAAGTATCTTGCAGCAGGCTTTAGCGCATATCTTTCAAAGCCTATTACACCTGCTCATTTGGAGAAAACCATAAGAGACTTCCTGCCTGCAGAGCTTATGAAGGAGCATGTAAAGGGCGAGGCGGAAAAGCTTCGGGAAGCGAGAAATAATAATGTCGAATTGATGGAAATCGAGGGCATTGATTGGGCCTATGCTTTAGAGCATCTAGGAACGAATCAGCTTGTTTATTCGACTGTCAAGTCGTTCTATAAATCTCTTGATTTTGAGATGGAGGAGCTGGAGAAAATGGCTAAGGAGTGCTCTGATAACGAAATCATGAAGGATTATAGAATCAGAGTTCATTCCTTTAAGGGACTTGCAAATACTATCGGAGCTCTTGGGTTAGGTGGCTTTGCTAGGATAGTCGAGTTTGCAGCCAGGGATAATAATGTAGAAAAGGTAAAGCTTTTGAATCCAGTACTGATAGAGGAAATAGCTAGCTTTAAGGGCAGTCTTTCCGTGATGTTTGAAAAAGAGGAAAAGCCTTTGCTGGAGGATATGGAAGAGCTGTATGCAGCGCTTGAAATGCTGAAGATGAATGTTCTTATTAGGGACTCCATTGGCAGCGATAAGATGATAGAACAGATTAACAGCTATAAATACGCTCCTGATATGCAGACAGATATTGATGAGCTAATCCTTTCAGTAGAGAATCTGGATGAAGAGAGGGCATTGGAACTTATTAAAAAGCTTCAAGGTTAGAGAGTTTAGCGTCTTATGAGAAAAATCCTATTTGTCACAGAATTTGATGAAAATACCGCAGAGTTCAACAGTTTTTTGTCTACGAATTTTGCGACGCAGCTGTGCTCCGACACACCTAGGAGTGTTAGGAGTATGCTTAAGGTATTTGCTCCAGATTTAATTCTTTTGAATGTGGACTCCTTTGGTCCTCCCGAAATCGGTATATATGAAGCCATTAGGGAATACAGCGAGACAGTTCCTGTTATATCTTATGGAAGTGAAGTTACAAAGCAAAAGTTTAGCATTTTTTATAGAGGCATACAGTTTAAGCACGTTCCTAAAGTAGATAATTATGTAACAGAACAGGTTTTTAGAGCTGTCTGTGATGCATTTTCAATGGATGCAGATATGATATTAAAAAGTAAGACTGGAGAGGTTCCGAAGCCACATGTGTTAGTGGTGGATGACAATCCTGTTTTACTTCGAAATATGAGAGGAATGCTTCAGGAAAAGTATAGAGTTTCCCTGGCTACTTCTGCAGCTCAGTGTATGAAGCAGTTATCTCAGGATATGCCGGATATTATTTTGATGGATTACGAGATGCCTGTAGTGGATGGCTGTCAGACGCTGGCTATGATAAGGGCAGAGAAGGAGTTTTCTGATATTCCGGTTATATTCCTCACTGGTATGGCTGATAAGGCACATGTAGATAAGGTTTTGGAGCTTAAGCCGGCCGCATATTTTGTGAAGCCTCCTATGGCATCTAAGATTATTGCGGCTATAGAAAGTATATTGGAAAGAAAATAATTATCATAAAGAAAAGGGGGATATTATGAAGATCGCAGTTATTAACGAAAACAGTCAGGCAGCTAAGAACTCTATTATAGTAGAGACATTGAAAAAGGTAGTAGAGCCAATGGGACATACCGTTGTAAATTATGGTATGTATTCAGCTGAGGATGAGCATCAGCTTACCTATGTACAGAATGGTATTTTAGCAGCAGTTCTTCTAAATTCAAAGGCTGCAGATTTTGTCATCACAGGATGTGGAACAGGCGAGGGCGCTATGCTCGCATGTAACTCTTTCCCAGGAGTTCTTTGCGGACACATAGAGTCTCCTCTTGATGCATATCTTTTCTCGCAGGTAAATGATGGTAACTGTGTGGCACTTCCATTCGCAGAGAATTATGGCTGGGGTGGTGAGTTGAATCTTCAGTATATCTTTGAAAAGCTTTTCTGCACACCTGGTGGTGGCGGATATCCAAAGGAGCGTGTAGTGCCAGAGCAGAGAAATAAAAAGATTCTCGATCAGGTTAAGCTTGTAACACACAGACCGCTCGTTGAAATTCTTCCAGAGCTTGACAAGGAGCTTTGCAAGGGTGCATTAAGCGGTGAAAAGTTCATGGAGCTATTTATGGCTGACTGCAAGGATAATGATATCGCTGAGGCAGTAAAGAAAGTACTGGCTTAAGCTTTTTAGGAGACGTTATGATCACTTTCTATAAGACTGATGATAGGATTATTAGAGAAGTGAATGAATTGGGTGAGGGCTGTTGGATAAAACTGACAGCCCCTACTTTGGAAGAGTGTGCAGATGTTTCAGAGCAATTTGGCATAGATGTAGCCGATGTTCGCGCAGCGCTTGATGATGATGAGAGCTCGCGTATTGCTTTGGAGGATGAGTACACTCTCATTTTAGTGGATATTCCTACAGCTGAAACGCATGGAAGCAGAACGACCTATACGACTATTCCGCTCGGTATTATTATACTAAGTGGTTATGTTATAACAGTTTGTTCTGAGGAGACATCTGTTCTTAGAACTTTCATAGATCAGAGAGTGCGAGATTTTTCGACGAAGAAGCAGATGAAGTTCGTGTACCAGATATTGAATAATAATACCATGGTATTTCAGTCACTACTTAGAAATATAGATAGAAAGCGATCTGAGATTGAGCTTAAAATCAGCGGTCATATTGACGATGATGATTTGATTGAGCTGCACGATTTGGAGTCGAACCTGGTATATTTTGCCACATCTCTTCGAGCAAATGGAGTGGTGCTTGACCGCTTGACCAGATATGGAAGATTAAGGCAGTTTCCAGAGGATCAGGAGCTTTTAGAGGATGTTATAGTTGAGAATCGTCAGGCTATTGAGATGACCCAGATATACAAGGATATCATAAATGGTACCTCAGAACTTATGAGTGCTGTTATCAATAATAAAATGAATAACATCATGAGATATCTGGCAGCTATTACCATTGTAATGGCTATTCCTACTATTATGTCAGGCTTTTGGGGAATGAACGTAGATAGCAAATGGGTGCCATTTTCAGACACCCCATTTGGATTTGCTATAATTGCTCTGATTACACTTATTATGTGTATAATAGTTCTTTATGTGCTAAGGAAGAAAAAAATGCTGTAGCTTCCTTAGGACAAAGAGAGCCATCTACCAGATGCTCCACAAGGTAAAGCAAGCTTTGTATTAGTAACAGGAAGACCTATTTCATCGGCGGTAACCGTACCGCCGTGTTTTTTTTGTATAGCGGTACCCAGCATATAGGTAAGAACAGCTGGCTGAAGACCTGTTGTGTAAGAGTTTATAAGGAAGAATTTGGCATCATCTGATAAAAGCTGTTCACAAAGCTGGATAAGAGGATAAACACTGTCCTCGATTTTCCATATCTCACCCTTTGGTCCTCTTCCATAGGATGGTGGATCCATTATGATTCCATCATAATGGTTTCCTCGGCGTATTTCTCTTTCAACAAACTTCTGACAATCATCTACCAGCCATCTGATAGGGGCATCCCCCAAGCCAGAGGCGATGGCATTCTCCTTTGCCCACCCCACCATTCCTTTAGAGGCGTCCACATGAGTCACTGCAGCACCTGCAGCGGCAGCCGCTAATGTAGCACCGCCTGTGTAGGCAAAAAGATTTAAAACCTTAAGCTGTCTGTCGCTTCCCTTTATAATAGAAGAAAACCAATCCCAGTTTACAGCCTGCTCAGGGAAAAGACCTGTATGCTTGAAGGCAAATGGCTTTAGACAGAAGGTCAATTCGTTATAGTGAATATTCCATTGCTCTGGTAAATCAAAGAATTCCCATTCTCCGCCGCCGGCAGAACTTCTGTGATAGTGAGCGTTTAGCTTCTTATATAAGTAGTGATTTTTTGGAGTATTCCAAATGACCTGTGGGTCAGGTCTTAGTAAAATGTAATCACCCCAGCGCTCCAGCTTTTCTTTATCTGAACAATCGATTACCTCGTAATCCTTCCAATTATTGGCGAGCCACATAATAATTCTCCTTGTTTATTAGATCATTTCATGCCTATTTTATACTATTTTTAGTGTTCGGAATACTATATATTGCACAAAAAAGAATTGTACCTAAATAAATACAAAAAAAGTTAAAAAGTGCTTGCAAAGCCTGATTTTCTGTTGTATATTATCACTTGCTGTGATATTGATAGCGATGAAGCGTGAGGTTGCCGCTTGTATCAAGCGGGT